>JBEBWN010000244.1:0-6332 GCA_040392235.1 Taibaiella helva
ATAACCCGGTCATCGACCAGCAGTTCGTTGGCATTGGCCTGCAAGGCCACCAGGTGTTGTGTGGCGCTCATAAAGTGGCGTACATCGTCGAAAGTATGGAAGCCGATCAGGTCGGCACCCAATAACCCTTTGAGCAGGCTTTCCCTCCAGGGAATGAGGCGGAATACCTCGTAGGAAGGAAAGGGAATATGTTGGAAGAATCCGATATTGACGTCCGGCGCCTGGTTGCGGATCATTTGTGGTACCAGCATCAGGTGGTAATCATGTATCCATACCGTATCTCCGGCTGCCGCAACGCGCAACACCGCGTCGGCGTATTTCTGGTTGACCTCGTTATAGGTATTCCAATAGGAACGGGCGTAATGTGCATAGCTGGGAAAATAGTGGAACAAGGGCCAGAGGGTGTCGTTGGAGAAACCGTCGTAAAAGCGTTCAATTTCCTGTTGGGAAAGCATTATCGGGTAAAGACGCTTTTCTTTAAGGTCTGTTTCGATCAGTTCTCTTACATAAGCGTCGGTTATAATGGCGCCCGGCCACCCGATCCATATATTGTTCTTTTCGTTATAAACGCTGCTCAGGCCGGTAGCCAGCCCACCTTCGCTGGGTTTGTATACCCAGTCTTTGTTCCGTATTTCCAGCCGGATAGGCAAGCGGTTGGAAACAATTATCGTCTTTGGTGTGTTTTCCATTTATCGTGCGGTTTTGGAATGTAGATAACATAATGTCATCGAAAAGGTTGCTTGTTTGTATGCAGCAGGACATAGAATGATGGCGGTATATATTATCTGTTTTGTGTATTGGATTACACCCGCGGCAAAGGGCATACGTAAGGTTTTGTACAGCAGTTGCCTATTGGTTTTATATCCTTAATGCATATGTGTTGTTGAAAAACAGGTTACTGTAAACCGCAGGTTTAAGATTCGTTAATTATTACCTAAAGGATATTTAAGTTAATAATAAGCATATGTTGGTATTTAATAAAAAGGGAATTTATTGTAGCCAGGCCGATATTTACATCGACCCCTGGCAGCCGGTGGCAAAGGCAATCATTACCCATGCGCATGCTGATCATGCCCGCAGCGGTTGTTTGCATTATTTATGTCACCGGGATACGGCCCCTTTGTTGAAAATGCGATTAGGCGAAGCGATTTCGGTAACGTCTCTTTCTTTTAACGAACCGGTTTATATAAATGGGGTGAAGATCAGTTTGCATCCGGCAGGCCATATTATAGGCTCCGCCCAGGTGCGCCTGGAGTATAAGGGTGAGGTTTGGGGCGTATCAGGTGATTACAAATTGCAGGACGATGGTTTGTCGGGCGCTTTCGAGCCTTTGCGTTGTCATTCCTTTGTGACGGAATCGACCTTTGGCCTTCCGGTATATAAATTCCCGGCACAGGAAGAGGTATATGGGGATATGAATAAATGGTGTGCCGATAATGTCAGCCAGGGAATGAATTCGGTGCTTATAGGTTATGCCCTGGGAAAAGCACAACGCATATTGCAACACATTTCCGGAGACAGGGGACCTGTGTATTGCCATGGCGCCGTTGATAATGTTAATAAGGTATTGACCGGACAGGGTATAAGATTGCGGGAAAGCACACGGGTGTTGAGCGATATGACAAGAAAGGATATTCAGAGAGCTGTAATTATAGCGCCTCCTTCGGCAATGGGCTCATCCTGGTTAAATCGTTTTAGTCCATACCGTATTGCGCTGTGCAGCGGCTGGATGCAGTTGCGGGGCGCACGCAGAAGGCGCTCGGTAGACCGGGGTTTTGTATTGTCCGATCACTGTGACTGGCTGCAGCTGGATGAAGCTATTACCGCCACTGGTGCAGAGAAGGTATATGTAACGCACGGTTATCAACACACAATGGCCCGATGGCTCCGGGAGGAGCGCGGTATAGCTGCAGAAGCCGTAGAAACCTTGTATGGCGCGGCCAGCGAAGATGTGGGCGATGATATATTATCTAATGACCAAAACAGCAGCCATGAATAGATTTGCCGGGCTTTTTACAGCAATTGAACAAACTACCAAGACAAACAGTAAGCTGGAGGCTTTGGTGCAGTATTTCCAGGAAGCTCCCGAAGAGGACAGTATCTGGGCAATTGCGATATTGATGGGCAAGACTTTCCGGAGCGGTATCAAAACCCGGGACCTAAAAGTCTGGGCCACGGAACTGGCCGGTATACCAGCCTGGTTATTTGAAGAATCGTATCATGTTGTCGGCGACCTGGCCGAAGCCATAGCGCTGGTATTGCCCAGGCAGGCGGGACAGTTCTCTGCCTCGCTTTCCGGTACAATCGGTATACTTCAAATGTTAACCACGCAACCGGAGGAAGAGCGAAAGGAAGTAATCGTTGATTGTTGGATGCGTATGGAGCAAACGGAACGTTTGGTATTTAATAAACTGATCACGGGGAACTTCCGGATGGGTATCTCCAGTCAATTGGTTATAAGAGCCTTGGCCCGGTATACCGGCGCCGACGAAGCACAGGTAGCGCACCGGCTTATGGGGAAATGGGATCCACGGAATACCAGCATGAAATCGCTGCTGTTGGATAAGGGTCGGTTAGCGGAAGATTTCCGGCCTTATCCTTTTTTTCTCGCTTACCCGCTGGATGCCGCGCCTGAAACACTGGGCGACCCTGCGGAATGGCAGGTTGAGGAGAAGTATGATGGTATAAGGGGCCAGATCATTGTTCGCAACGGAACGGTCTTTGTATGGAGCAGGGGAGAAGAACTGGTTACAGATAAGTTTCCCGAATTTGCCACCTTACCGGGTATTTTGCCTGACGGAACGGTACTGGATGGCGAGATCATAGGCAGGAAGGATGGCAACCTGCTTCCCTTCAGCATGCTGCAAACCCGTATTGGTCGCAAAAAACTTAGCCCGGCAATACTGAATGCCAGCCCCCTCGTAATGATCTGTTATGATCTGCTGGAATGGAATGGCGCGGATATACGGAGCCAGGCGCTTATAGAGAGAAGATTGTTGCTGATGCAGCTGCTGGCCACTCTGCCCGGCGGGACGCCTTTACTCTTGTCGCCGGTTTTTGATTGCGGCGATTGGGCGGAAGTGCGGGCTATACGAGCCCGTTCGCGGGAGCATCATTGCGAAGGTGTTATGTTAAAACGAAAGGATAGTATTTATGAAAGGGGGCGAAAGCGCGGCAATTGGTGGAAATGGAAGGTTGATCCGTTTACCATAGATGCTGTACTTATTTATGCACAACCGGGCCATGGCAGGCGGGCCAACCTTTTTACAGATTATACTTTTGCAGTATGGGAAGGTGAGCAACTGGTTCCTTTTGCCAAAGCTTATTCTGGCCTTTCTGATAAGGAAATAGAGGAGCTGGATCGCTGGATAAAGCGTAATACAGTCGAAAAATTTGGCCCGGTACGCAGTGTCCGGCCCGAACTGGTATTCGAACTGGCTTTCGAAGATATTAACCTTTCTGCCAGGCATAAATCAGGCGTAGCCGTGCGTTTTCCACGTATATTGCGTTGGCGAAAGGATAAACCCGCCGCTGAGGCTAACCATAAACAGGACTTGCTCCACCTGATCAAAGAGAAGAATATATGAACCGATACGCCGAAGACTGGTTTGCCTTTAAAGGTTGGAAGCCGTATGCTTTTCAGCGCCAAACCTGGGCAGCTATAGCAGATGGCCAATCGGGATTGCTGAATGCGCCTACAGGCTATGGTAAGACTTACGCTATCTGGTTCGGAATTTTAAAAGCTTATATGTCCCGGTCTAAGCCTTCTGCCGCCCCGGGTTTATTTTGTTTGTGGATCACCCCATTGCGCGCATTGTCGAAAGAAATTATGCAAGCCTGTACTACAGCAACGGAGGACCTGGAGCTACCCTTTCGCATTGCCTTACGCACCGGCGACACTTCGCGTACGGAACGCCTGCGGCAACAGAAGCAGTGGCCGCAGGCCCTGATCACCACACCTGAAAGTGTGCATATTCTTTTATCGCAGAAGGGTATGGAAAAGGTGTTTCGCCAGGTACAGTTTGTGGTGGTAGACGAATGGCATGAATTATTGGGCTCGAAGCGTGCCGTATTGGTAGAGCTGGCCATAGCGCTAATGAAAAGCTGGAATCCGGCTTTGCAGCTCTGGGCTATATCGGCCACTATAGGCAACCTGGAAATGGCCAGGGCTATTCTTTTGGGCGAGCATAGCCGGCAGTCGGCTATGATCCGCGCAAGCCTGAAGAAGAAGCTCGAGATCCGTACACTGTTGCCGGAACAGCTGGAAAAATTTCCCTGGGCCGGGCATTTGGGTATTAAAATGGCGGATAAGGTTTTAGCTATCGTCCGGCAAAGCCGGTCCGTATTGCTGTTTACCAATACGCGCTCGCAGGCCGAGATATGGTATCAGCATTTGCTGGCTTCAGATCCCGAACTGGCGGGAGTTATTGCCCTGCATCATGGCTCTTTAGGTGAAGAACTGCGCAACTGGGTAGAAACGGCATTGCATGACGGACGCCTGCGCATAGTAGTATGCACCAGCAGCCTGGATCTGGGCGTCGATTTCCGGCCGGTGGATACGGTTATCCAGGTAGGATCGCCCAAAGGCGTAGCGCGCTTCCTGCAAAGAGCGGGTAGAAGCGGGCATAGTCCTGGTGCGCTCAGCCGGATATATTTTGTGCCAACGCATTCGCTGGAAATTATGGAAGGAGCGGCATTGCGGTATGCTGCTGGCGAACAGATGATCGAAGACCGCATACCTTATATACGTTCCTTTGACGTTCTGATCCAGTTTATGGTGACTTTGGCCGTTGCCGACGGTTTTCGTGCGGATGATCTTTTCGCCATTGTACAGCAAACCCATTGTTTTTCATCTATAAGCCGCGTCGAATTTGACGAATGTCTTTTGTTGATCACCCGTGGAGGCAGGTCGCTGGGCGCCTACGACGAGTTTCATAAGGTTATACTGGAAGAAGGGGTATATAAAGTGACCAGTAAACGGATTGCTATGCGGCACCGGTTAAGTATAGGCGCCATTGTGAGCGATGCCATGATGCAGGTAAAGTATGCAGGAGGTAAGTACCTGGGCAGTATTGAGGAATGGTTTATTTCGCGTTTGCAACCCGGCGCCAGTTTTTGGTTTGCCGGGCGTAACCTGGAGCTGGTGGCCGTGCGGGATATGCAGGCCCTGGTTAAACCCTCTAAGAATAAGAAAGGAATTGTACCCTCCTGGATGGGCGGCAGGCTGCCGCTTTCCTCTTTCCTGGCTGCCGCCTTGCGGCATATGTTCCGCTACGCGCAGGCAGGCGGAAAAGAACCGGAACTCGATTTTTTGCAACCGCTTTTTGCAGAACAACAAAAACGTTCTTACTTGCCGGGAGAGGAAGAATTGCTTATCGAAAAGATCAGGTCAAAGGAAGGGTATCATGTTTTCTTTTATCCTTTTGAAGGTAAGTTTGTACATGAAGGTATGGCGGCCATTATTGCCTACCGTTTGGGCAAGATCCGCCCGTTTACTTTTTCGATAGCTATGAATGAATATGGCTTCGAACTGCTCAGTGACCAGGAGATACCCATTGACCAGGAAACGGTATCGTCGCTGTTTAGTTCCGAAGATTTGCATTTGGCTGTTAGCGGCAGTGTTAATACAACCGAAATGGCGCGCCGGAAATTCCGTGATATAGCCGGTATTGCAGGCCTGGTTTTCCAGGGCTTTCCTGGTAAACCCATAAAGGCAAGGCATTTGCAGGCTAATTCCGGACTTTTTTTTAAGGTTTTCCAGGACTATGAGCAGGATCATGTGTTGCTGAAGCAGGCCTATGAGGAGGTTTACGATTTTCAGCTGGAAATAGTCAGGATGCGTGCGGCTTTTGAAAGGATTAGCCGGCACCGGATTATTATTACAGAGCCCGGCAGGCTCACGCCCTTTTCCTTCCCGCTTTACGCTGAAGTTTTCCGTGAACGGTTTAGTAATGAAAGCCTGGCGGAGCGTTTACGTAAATTACAAATGCAATTAGAGCATGAATAACAGGAATGAGGAACCGGAAGGTATGGAGATACGTTTAGGAGAAAAGGTATTTTTATTGTTGCCGCAGAAGGCGCTTTATATCCCGGATATAGCTGTATTGGTGATCGCAGATGCGCACCTGGGCAAGGCCATGCATTTCAGAAAAGAGGGTATCTTTTTGCCTGCGCAAAGTGCAGCCGCGGATTACCAGGTCCTGGAGGAACTGATGGTGCGGTACAGGCCGCAGCAAGTCTGGTTCCTGGGCGATCTTTTCCACAGCGCTTATAATACTGAATGGGCATATTTCAGAGCATTCCGTTCCCGGTATCAGCGGGTGCCCTTCCTG
>JBEBWN010000245.1:0-6327 GCA_040392235.1 Taibaiella helva
CTCTTTTCATTTGATTTGATCTAAGGATGATTTACAGTTTATAAATATATAAATAAGATAAGATATAGCTAAACGAATGCCATCGAAATCCGGCGGAATGTCTCGACTGCGCTCGACAAGACGGAAAACTAAGGCAGGGATATGTCGCTTAGCCGACGCGCCATAGTAACCGTAGTTCGCCCAATTAACGCGTCATGGCGCCCCCTGCTGTGAGCAGGATAAACTCCGCGGAGCCATCCCCTGAGTATGTGTAGAGTGTTTGTCTACCCAGGAAGTAAAGTTGCGTAGCCTGGAAATTCAAGCGAGGTGTCTCGATTGCGCTCGACAGGACGGAAATTAAGGCCATGATACTTCGTCTAACAATACGCCTTCCGGCCGCGGATTATGTTCCAATTAAGTCTTAGGCCTTAGGTCCTGTATACGGTTCAATTTGCCGCCTTCGCTGCGGGGAATGTCCTGTGGAGCTACTATGGTCACCTTCATGGTAAGACCAATTTCATTCTTAATGTTTCTTTGCAACTGCCGGATAGCCTCCTGTACCCGGTCATTCTGAAGGAAACCACCCCGCGCTTCGTCCAGGTCTTTAAAAACGGTATCTACCAGTTCTACCCTGACCTCCACATCGTCCATGGTACCTTTCCGGGTAACCACCAACTGATAGTTGCTGCTTAACAACGCTACATGCTCCAGCGAAGCCTCCACCTGGGTATGAAACAGATTGACACCTCTTATGATCAGCATGTCGTCGGCGCGGCCGGCAATAGGTCTCATTTTAATATGGCTACGGCTGCCCTGCTTATCGTAATAAACGGAAGTGATATCATTGGTCCAGTAGCGCAAAAAGGGCATACCTTCCTTAGTCAAAGTTGTAAATACAAGCACACCCTGCTGTCCGTATGGAAGCGGCTCGCCCGTATCCTTGTCAACAATTTCCGGATAGAAATGATCTTCCCATATATAGCTACCGCTTCCTTTTTCCATAACGTCTTCCTGGGCTACTCCGGGGCCCATAATCTCGCTGAGGCCGTATATATTCGTGGCTTGTACACCGAGGCCTGCTTCAATATCCAAACGCAGGCTTTCTGTCCAGGGCTCGGCACCCAATATGGCATGGCGGAATGATATCTGCCCGGGAGGTATTTGACGACGGCGCAGTTCTTCCGCCAGGGTTAGCGCGTATGAGGGCGTGCAGCATATAACATCACAATCAAAATCCTTCATCAGCATCAATTGTTTTTCCGTTCCCCCGCCTGATATAGGCAAAACCGTCATCCCAAGCCGTTCTGCTCCGTAATGCAAGCCCAATCCACCGGTAAAAAGACCGTAGCCATATGCATTTTGTAATAGCATGCCTTTACGGCAACCTGCGGCATACAGCGAACGGGCTACTACTTCGGAAAATATTTCAATATCGCCGGCCGTATATCCCACAACAATGGGTTTTCCGGTTGTGCCGCTACTGCAATGTAAACGGGTCAGATTCTCCCGGGGCTGTGCCAATAGTCCAAAAGGATAATGCTCTCTTAATGCACTTTTATAAGTGAACGGAATTTTGTGCAGGTCTTCCACCCCGTTTATCGTTTTTGGGTCTAAGTTTCTCTCATCAAACAACTGCCTGTAAAAAGGCACGTTGTCGTAGACCCTGCGTACCAGACTCCGCAATCTTTCGTTCTGTAGCTTGCGCAAACGATCAATGGGCAAGGTTTCTATTCCCTCATTAAAATAAGACATAAATCAATGATTAGCATATGATAGATAAAGTTAAGCTATTCCTGCTTGTCCTGCGTAGGTATAATAGACTCTGAGGAAAAAAGTGGGAAAATAACTTTTAGCTCCTAAGATCAGGAGAGAACAGCAAGTCGGCCAAAATACAGCAATCCCTGAATTGCTGTAACAATTATTTTATCTGTCCGGACTTTTAGAGGATCGAGCGCCGCTACCGGCGGGAGCTCCTCCTCCCGCAATCAGGGCGATGCAGGCTACGCAACTGCACATAAATCGCACATAGCATATAGGATCATCCAGCCTTGACGATTATTTAATCATTTGTTCTCATTCCGGTTAAGCGTCCGTAACATGTCCATTTTATTTTCGCCCCGTTTTCTTTATACATATTATAAAATATACAGAATGGTAACAAATCGGCTACGCTGCATGTTTACACTGCTCGGCTTGCTCGGCTCCGGCTGGGCATCGTCGCAACAGCTTATTCACTATTGGAATTTTAATGACAACAGCTCGCTTGCAGCGCTTACAGCACCAAATGCGTCGCTGGTTAATGGCGCTGCTATCGTTCATGAAACGGGTGGCATCAGCAGCATCGACGTTTCGGGAGGCACCGGGCAGAATTTCAATATTAATAATACGAATGCCCGCAATGGCGATGGCGCCGGAACACATCTGCGCTTTAACGATCCCATAGGCGGCGCACTCGTTTTTTCATTACCAACCACCGGTTATAAAGAACCGGTAGTACGGTTTGCTACCAGGCGGTCCGGCTCCGGTGCGGGATGGCAATACTGGTCTTATAGTGTAGACGGGAATAACTATGTGGCCTTCGATACCATCACATCCATTGACGGCACACCGGTGCTGGAGGAGTTGAACTTTAGCGGCATTTCCGCCAGCAATAATAACCCCAATTTCAAATTGAAGGTACAGTTTGCACAAGGTAGTGGCGGAACAGTTGGCAATAACAGGTTCGATAATTTAACGGTCGATGCGCTCTCTTTAACAGGCCAGGACAATACCCCACCACAATTAACTTTTACTCCGGCAGATAAAGCAACGAACGTCGGTATATCTCCGGCGTTGACTATACAGTTTAATGAATCTGTACAGCTGGCCGGCGGAGGTAATATCGACAACAGCAATGCGGCCGGCCTCATCAGCTTCCGGAGGGAAGACGCCAACGGTGCCGTGGTGCCGGCTGCCGTAAGTTTCGGCAGCAATACGTTGACAATAGCGCCTAACAGCACTTTATCTTACGGACAAAAATATTACCTCGCTCTTTTAGATGGCAAAGTATCTGATTTGAGCGGTAACGCCGTATCGGGCACACAGGCCATAACTTTTACGACATTACCGCAACAAACGGTTTTTAACAAGGGTGATCTGGCATTTGTAGCGTATCGTATGAATGCTACAAATGCAGACGATGAAATAGCTTTCGTCACCTTTGTGGACATCCTGCCCGGAACTTTTATCCAGTTTACTGATGCGAAATACACCACCAATACGCCACCACAATGCAACGGAGGCATAACCTGGACTGCTCCAGCCAAGGAGTGTATACCCGCAGGAACCATTATACAGATAAAAACAGATGCACTGACCACTAATAAGGGCGTTGTAAGCGGCAGCGGATTTGGTTTAAGCTCGAATGGCGACCAGGTACTGGTGTATGCCGGTACAGCGATGCAAGCACAATATATCACGGCATTAAGTTCAAATGGCTGGGTAGCTAATAATACAACCTGTAACGGCAGCGCATCGATGATTCCAACGGGTCTTACCGATGGGGTCAATGCGTTGAATATGAGCACTGCTACCGGTAATATATCGGGAAACAGTGCAAACGCCTACTATCAGGGCATACAAACAGGCAGCAACGCACAGATCAAAGCCGCGTTGTTTAATCCCGCCAACTGGGTGACCCGCAAAGGGGATACCCTGGCGCAGGTATGGCCCGACTACAGCTTTCCCGGGCCGCCCTCTGTAGCCGGTATCCAGGTAAGCAACAATACCAGTATCCGCCTGGTATTCAATAATGACCTTGATCCTGCCTCTGCAACTAACATAGCCAACTACCAGGGCATTAACAACCTGGCATCTGCCACCGTAACCAACAATGGCCCGGCTAACGATACCGTAACACTGACTTATAGCGCAGGTTTTAACCCGGGAGGTCAGTATCAACTCAGAATAGAAGGTATCCGAAATGGTAATGGCGACCAGATGGTTTGCCCCTATTTCTATACTTTTACTTATAATGCAGAAATTTCATTTGCCTCCACTTTTATTGTTACGGAGGAGGATGCCGATACCCTAAAGCTTAAGCTGAACATCAATTTCCCTGCAAGCGGTTCCGTAGAGCTTGCTGTTTTGGGCGCTCCTCATAGTACGGCCGACGCTTCGGACTTTAGCCTGGGTACCCAAACGCTGCTACTCGACGGGCAATCCACTGCATATTCCTTATCCATACCTATAACAGACGATAATGAAGCGGAACAGCAGGCAGAATATTTTGTGCTGGCTTTACGCAAACCCGTAAACTATGCCATAAAAGGGGACACCCTGGCTACCATATACATACGCGACAATGACCGTAAGGCACCTGCTCCTGACAAAAGTGTTGAACTGCTGTACATAGGCAGCTTTGACCCTTCAGAAAGCCATAACAGTACCTGCGAAGTGGTGGCTTACGACTCGCTTTCCCGAAAGCTGGTAACCAGCAGCGCCATAACCGGCGTAGTAGACATCATAGATTTCGCTAATCCTACAGCCTTAAAAGTGATAAAAAGCCTGGATATTAACGCATATGGAGGAGTGACCAGCGTAGCCGTAAAAAATGGCCTCATCGCCGTAGCTTCGCCCAACAGCCAGGAACACCTGGATGGTTCAGCACTTTTCTTTGATATGGAGGGAAATTTTCTGAAGCAGGTAACCGTTGGCGCCCTGCCCGATATGATCACGTTCACGCCGGATGGCAGCAAGGTATTGACCGCTAACGAAGGACAGCCCAATACGGACTACAGTATCGACCCGGAAGGATCAGTAAGTATTATCGACCTGTCGGGGGGAATAAACACCCTGACGCAGAGCCAGGTAAAAACACTGTATTTCACAGCTTTCAATAGCGAAGAAGCCGCACTGACCGCCTCCGGCATACGCAAAACCAAATCGACCAGTACACTATCGCAGGACCTGGAACCGGAATATATTGCAATAAGCAGCGACTCTAAAAAGGCCTGGGTAACGTTACAGGAAAATAATGCTATAGCAGAACTGGATCTGCAACAACAAAATATCAATAGCCTGTGGCCACTGGGCACTAAGGATTATAGCAGTACCGGCAATGGATTCGACGCCTCGGACAACAACAATGAAGTGTTGATCGCTAACTGGCCCGTAAAAGCGTTTTATATTCCTGACGCAGTAGCCTCTTATTCCGTTAACGGCACAAACTATATCGTAACGGCCAACGAAGGGGACGAAAAGGAATACCAGGGTTTTACAGAGCGCATTGCGGTAGGCGATAACGCTTATATACTTGATCCAAACCGCTTTCCGAATGCCGCCGTATTGAAACAGCATTCGAACCTGGGCAGGATGCGCGTTACCCATCTGAATGGCGATACCGACCAGGATGGTGATTTCGATGAGATCTATTGCCTCGGAAGCCGCTCTTTCTCGATCTGGAATGCGGACAAGAAGGAGTTAAGCTTTGACAGTGGCGATGATTTCGAACGGTATACTGCAATGGAACCTTCTATTGCAGCCTTGTTCAATGCCGATCATGAAGGCAATACACCCAAGGCCCGCAGCAGGGCAAAAGGACCAGAGCCAGAAGGTGTAACGACTGCAAATCTTTCGGGGAAAACCTATGCCTTTATTACGCTGGAGCGTATCGGGGGCGTTATGGTGTACGATGTTACCGATCCTAAGGCTGCAAAATTTGCCGACTACCAGAACAGCAGAAGCGTATCCGCCTATGAAGGCGATCACGGTCCGGAAGGTCTTGTATTTATACCCTCACGCAATACGGCAACAGGAAAAAATTACCTAGTGGTGGCTAACGAGATCAGCGGAACGCTATCGGTTTTTGAAGTAGCGGATAATAATGATCCCGGTGGAGAAGAACCTATCTCCGTCGACGTTATACGCAAAACGCCGCCCACTTTTAATGTGTTCCCTAACCCCGCACAGGGAAATACTTTGTACTTCAACAGGAAGGCTGACGTAGAGGTGTTCAACGCAGCAGGGCATATGGTTTATAAAGGTAGTGGCCAGCTTACCCTATCGGTTGCCGGCTATACACCCGGTTTATATTTCGTGCGTACCCAAGACGGGGCCATAGCGCGGTTTGTTGTAAGCCGCTGATAGGGCAGTTTTAAAAAGGAGAAAAGGCTGTTCCCCTCAGGGAACGGCTTTTTCATTTTTAATCAACGCTATATAATAGTATAGAAGTGGGCGGAAGTTGCGTGTATTACTCTTCCCGACTTTCCCCGCGGTCGTTCTGTTCAAGGGAAGACAAATCAGAACGCTATTTTATCAGGCCTCCCATTAGCCATAGGCCATTTTATTTTATTCCACGCAATCAGTAAA
>JBEBWN010000246.1:0-6321 GCA_040392235.1 Taibaiella helva
GTGATATCCTGCAGCTGGTCATTATTATATACTTCTTTCCGTACCCAGTTGTCCCGGTCATCATACTGATAAATGATTGCAGAATGCCACTCCTGGGGCGTGAACAGGTGCTCTTCTACCCTATCGCCCTGCTGGTTATAGTCATAGCGACGGTAATCGGTAACCTGCCGGTCTGCGCTGATCACACTTTCTTCCAGCAGGTTACCGGCGCTGTCTTTTACTGCCGACAGGCCCCGCTGCATTTTCCCGCCGGCATCGAAAACGGCTTCGCTATAGTTAATTTGCCCGGAGGGAGTGACTTGCCTGCTGAAACGCACTACGCGTTCCAGTTGGTACTGCCGGTTAAAATACTGTTGCTGACGCAGCCCCTCTTTATCGTATTTAAATTTTATCATCCCGATGGGATAGTTTCCCTTATCCTTCTTCCGGACCAATGTCAAGCGACGCTCCTTATCATAGGTAAAAGTAACTTTATACTGCAGTTGATTGTCGCCATTGAACAACAGGTAATACTCCGGTAAACCTTTCTTTTTATAATGAAAATAGACAGAGTCCGCTCTTTTATCATCTTCCCGAACAGCGACTGCAATAAGCTTACCTGCCTGGTAGGAGAACTGCTCGTTTCCCTTCCGGACCTTATTCCGTTCCTTGCCCGGCATAGTGTACACCCGGTCGAGTACATTGCCGGAAGAATCAAAATGTATTTCCTCCGATGCTTCCGTTTTCCAGTTAATGCCCGGCGTTGTCATTCCTTGTCCGCGGTAGTGCGCCGAATCGCCGGGGGGTATTTTCTTTTGCCAGCTTAAGGCTAACACTTTTCCCTTTAGCTGGTAATTGTCCGGTGCCGGCACATAAGGCAGTTTACTATAGTCCTGCCCCCATAAGGTGGCAGATAAAAAATAGCAGAGTAAAAAAAAGACAGTACACTTCATAAGAATATTTGCTTAACGTTTTTTCCCGCATTTCCGTATGCAGCTGCAGATCTTTCTCCTTATTATATTATTTGCTGCTCCGGCCAGGATAAAAAACCTCCCGGTAAGGGCTGCCTTTGGCTGCTCCACATTACTTATCGGACGGCAGGAAGGATATCTGCGACTTAATCGTATCATTCCAGGGCGCAGCCTTGATCGATTGCTGCTGCTGTTCCTTCATCCGTTTTTCCCGTTCTCTCCGCATTTTCTCTTCGCTGCGGAACAAATCCAGTAAACCGTTAAACGATTTCCGGTAACTCAGGCCTAGCCCCTGCCGGGCTATTGTTTGCGCCCATATAGCATCATAATTGCTCACGCGGAAAACGTTGAAGCGGATACGGCCGTCCTCTGTGATCAGGTATTGCACCCTGAAGTCACCTACAAGATTGGCTGTAAGATCGCTCTGTGCCGAATTACGCCCCCAGTCGTAAACCCCGCCCACCTCTACAATCAGCCTGTTCTTTAAGAAGCTCTTGCGCAGGTTTACGCCAGCCTCGTTGCGGTTAATGTAATTGATTGTCGATTGATCGGATGCGGTAGAGAGAGAGTAGTTCTTGTACCGCACCCCCACGTACAGATCCTGCATACCCAGTATCTTGTTGGCAAAATTGGTGATTTGCGATGAGGCTGCAGACGATACCAGTTCACTCATATTATTGATCGTGCCTGTGGTTACCGCGTTGGAATTGTTAAGACCTTCCGGGGGTACGAACTGATCCAGGAGCAATAAGGAGGCTACCTGGTTCAATAATTCCTTCTCGTCCGTATTGATGCGCTGCAACTTCTGGTAAGCATATGTGCCCACCGAACGGTTTTCAACAAGATCCAGTTTAAAGCGCAGGTCGGGTTCTTTAAGCGACCCCCTCATAATCATTCCTACATTGACCATCTGCATGATCTGGGCATCCCGGACTTCGTAGTCGGTTAAGCCGATCCGGTCTACCTCATTGATGATCAGATCATACAACCTGGTCTTCACCTGTGTGTAGGCGGTAACATCCAGGTCGGCATCTGCAATGTCTCCGTTCCATTTGATTACGCTATTGCTGTTTATGGCAAACTGGCGTTTATTGTTCAATACCTGGAGCTGCTTAAAGGAAAAATTATAAGTCCCCTCGTCAATAATATAGTTACCGTTCATCCTCATTTCTCCGTCGGCCGGTATCTCCAATATAATATTACCACTGCCCTTGGCCCAGATCTGATCGCCTGTGCCGGGGTCTATGATAATGGTTGCTTCCAGGTCAGGAGTGGCAATAGCATCAAGGCGTATATTCAATTTATTGGTACTGCTCTTCCGCACCGGCTGAACATCGCCGTACTGTTTAAAGCGTATATAGTTATACTCGCTTACATCGCTACCGTAGCCGATGGGGATATAAAGGTGGGAATTCTTTTGAGGGGTAGCGAAGATATTCAGGTTCAAATTATTTAAAGGCCCCGACAAGCGTACCTGTACCGAAGCCTTTACATCACCGTAGAAATTTTCATTCTGGTAGTCCGCCAGGTTCAGTACCTGTATATTATCACTCCGCATGTTCAGCCGGAAGTTCATCTTGCTGAGCCGTTCGTGCACGATACTACCGCGCAGCGTACCCTCCCGTCCGGCATCGTCAGTTACCAATATCGTGCCCAGTTCAAAGCGGGTGTCCGACACGGCAATGCGGGCATCGCGTATGGAGTAATGAACGCCCGTGATATCTGCGGTAAAACCGGCGTCTTTCAGCCTGATTTCACCTGTAGTTAAAGGGGTAAAAGCATTTCCTTTTAAAGCTATTGAGCCGTCGGCTGTGCCACTCAACTGATGCACATACCCTATTAAAAAAGGTTGCAGCCAATTGACCTGCGCATTGGATAAAAAGATCTCCGCATCAATATTCTCTCTCGAATCTTCGGCCACACTGACAGTGCCCGCCACCTGGGCACTGGCGTCCTTGTACGATAGGCCCGAAGGCTTATCCAACACTACCAGGGCTTTAGCCATGTCATAAGTGCCCTTAAGCAGGGCATCGCCAAGGGTATCATTATTAATGGTCAGGTTATTAGCCGTTACGTCAAACCGCAGCAACGGATTTTTCAGGATGGGGCTTACCGCCACCGTACCGTTAATCCGGCCTTCCACATTGATATCTTCCATATCCAGTAAACCTGAGAAGGCCGCTGCGTCTATGTTCCGGATGTCTATATAGGCGCTGTCAGCAACCTGCTGTTGATGGGTTTCATTAATAGCGATACTTTGTAAACCCGAGTGCAATCGCAAATTCTCGATGGCAATATGCTCCTGGTACAACACTATACGGTTGGCGCCGGGTATTTCCCAACGTGCCTGGTTCAGGTAAAATTCTGAAGGAAGGATATGTAAAGTGAAACTGTCGTTATGTGCATAAGCCAGGCCATTCAGCTCGGCGCTGCCCAAACTGGTTGGCGTTGTAGTAAGCAGTTGAAAATGTGCCGAATCCTGGAAAATACGGGTTTGAAACTGCACGGAGGAGGCAATATCCTGTTCGCCGGCGGTAATGCCGTTAGCCATAGCTTCCAGGCTAAAGCCGGAGTAGTTTCCCGTACTGTTGAGCTGTATATCGTTCACCCGGAAGCCTCCGTACTTCAGATAGGGCAATGCAGCCTTCATTTCCAGTTGTTGATGGCGCATATCCATATTCCCGGTTACACGGGTGCCTGCGCCCAACCGCCAATGTGGCGTAAACAAAGAAAGAATATCATCGGTATTATTAGCCAGGATATCTACGTTCAGGTTCTGGTCTTCATTGACCTTTAAAGGCCTTTTTACGTACTCCGGAAGGTAATAGGATAAAAACAGCTGGGCCGAGCTGGGAAGATCGATAAGGGAAAAGGATCCGTTCAGATTTACGCTAAGCTCATTGGTGGCAAAAGTCATCCGCTTCATTCCTCTTTCATCGACAGAGGACCTTAATTGTACGGAATCAATATTGAGCCGCGACTTGCCCCTGAGCACGTCAATATCCTGTATATAAGCCGAGCCTATAAAATCGTCGATGCTGTCACCACTGAAATTCAGTTTTATCTGCCCCCGGGCTACAATACTATCCCTGGTATAATTTAAGGCCTTTGCATCCAGATGGGCTACCTTTGCTGAAAGGTCAAACAAGGGTTCCGGTTGGGAAAAATCGACCTTCCCGTTGAAGTCTAACTGCAGGTTAGGATCATTGGCCCATAACCGTCCATCAAATTTCCGCGAGGCCATCAAACCGTCTATCTTAATATCCCTGTAAGCATAACCATTGGCTTCCAGGCTTTGTACCGCCCCATTTATATGCAATGTGCCGGTGGCATCGAAACCCTGGCCTTTTACGGAAGCGCCGGCCGTAATACGTCCCAGGAATTCCTGCCGGAGCAATTTACCCAGGAAGAACTGCCCGGCCTGAACTGTACCGGTATAGGCAGCCGCCCTATGCCGGGGAAACTGCATCTGCACGTCGGCCTTGATCTCGCCAAGGTTGGTGCCGATAGTACCATAAGTGCGAAAATCAGCTATTAACCCGCTAAAGCCCCCCTCAAAATTTATCTGATGCAGTGCAGACCAGTCTACAACGGGTTCCTTACGTAATTCCGGCGCATATAGCAGGAAAGCGGCTCCGCTGGTCTGTATCCTGCCCTGCTCGAAGTCGATATAGGTTCTGTCTATATCGGGCAAGCCCTTAAAACGCAGATGCCCGGAAAGCCGGCTTACACCATCATCCAGCAGCAGATCCGAAACATCCAACAGTCCCACCGTACCGCGCCCTTTACCGCTGATCCGTACCGAAATATTTTCAAACCGTCGCAGATCGGGAGCAAAATAAATAATATCCTGGATGCCTACTTCCGAGTTTTTCAATTCGGCGGCCATTACCACTTTCGTCAGGTAGTCTGTAAAATCAGGAAAACGATCATAATGCATAGCGTAATAATCCCGCAATACACTATTATTCGTACGCAGTAAAAGCTGTTTGCATTCGGAAATATTGGGGGATACCTTAACCAGCGCAGACATTTCCCTTATTTCCAGTCCGCAGCGTTCGCGCGCCTGTAACTGTCGTAAATCGGCCCTTAAAGTATCGCCTTCAATCCGTATGGCTTTCGCCTGCAGTTGTATCCCGGTGATGTCCAGATTGCGCTCGTCGAAAAAGCCCGCGGGAGCTTTACTATCAGGTTCCTCCAGGAAAAAACGGCTGTTGCGCAGCTGTATGTCATCGAGGGTAACGGACCATAGACCCGGGTTGAACGGTGTACTGTCGATTACCGGCAGGCTTTGCGACCTGGCCGAAGGTGGCTTACCACCCTGGTAGGCTCTGAGGCCGAACAACAGGCTATCTCCCGTAATGGTTTTTACCTGCAAGCGTTTTTGCCGGAAATCCAGCTGCCGGGCCACCAACCCCAAACGGCCCACGGTCCCTATCATATCCGTGCCTACCCATTCGTCGATCATCTGGAAAGACACCTGTTCCAGGTCCAGGTTGCGCAGGTCTATCTGCGGATTGGCCTCCTGCTGTTTGCGGGCAGATGCCGGCTTACCGGGAGCAAAAGCATCCAGAAGGAACTGGTAATTCCAGGTTTTACTGTTCCGGGCGCGAAACAGGCGCACATGGGCATCCCGTAATCCAATATACTTGATCGTGGGTTTACCCTGGGCAAAAAGGAGATCCGTGATCCGCAGTTGCACTTCACCTGCATACACGAGGGTATCGCCGGCCCGGTCTTCTACGTAAAGACCTTCTATAACCGCAGCGTTGAAAAAGCGCAGGCTTAGCTTTTGCAAGCCCACTTTCGTTCCCGTTTTAGCCGCCAGGTAATGCAATGCCTGCTGCGCTATAAAATTCTGCACCGGGGTCCATTGTACCAGTAAACATAACAAGAGTATGATACCAGCCAAACCCAACAAAGAATTACGTAATATTTTTAACAGGCGCTTCAGAAACCCGGGAATTTGAGGGGCAAAGATAAAACATCAAAAGGGTTACAAATGCTAAAGTTTGTATAGATGTTCTATTAAAAGCATAATGTACAGCTTGAAGCGCGGATAAGGCCCGGACCGCCGGAATAATGACCTAATAAAAAACAGCTGGTATCGCCCCAGTGGCCCCCTACCGAGTGCAATCGGGTCTTAAAAAAGTATAATTTGGGGTTTTACCTCCTTAGGGGCTTATATCAATTTCTTCCACATGGACAGGCCCTTGTATATATTACAAAAAAAATCCGCTATCAATCCTCCTGGCTATAGCTGCTGTAGAGCCGCATTTGCTTTATGGCGCATCTGTAATTGTTGTAAAATGTATCAGGTTTACAAGATAAGCCAGGAGGGCTTAAATTTCTATAACCGCAGATGCAATCC
>JBEBWN010000247.1:0-6319 GCA_040392235.1 Taibaiella helva
ACCCGCATACAGATGTCCATCCATATCATAAGTACCACATTGACTTCTGAAAGTACCGGACGTGTTGCCGCCACTATAGGTAGCAAACACAACTTCCGGATCGATAATTAAAGAATAACGCTTATCATAATGCCCAATGTTATAGCTGAGTATGTTATTACGTAATTCGTAAGTCGCCGAGATGAGTTGAGTGTCACCTTTTATAACCTGGTAAACCAAAGGCTTTTGTTCCACTACCGTTTCAAACCCGATATCTATCAAAAGATTTCCTTCTTCATTGATTTCAACAGTAGCTCCATCAATCTTTTGTTGTATTTGCCTGTAATTTGCACCAGGCTGTACAATCCAATCATATTTCACCCCCCTAGATGTTCCCTTTAAAGACAAATCAATTTGTGGATAGATATTTTTATGCAATAAGGACTCAAAAACGGGCACTCTACTTCTCCATTGATCAGGATTACTGCCCAAAAAGTAATTATGATAAAATGGCCTTTCTCCTCCAGGTTGTATACGACTATGCATATTGCCACCAATAAAACTCACTCTATAGGCGTGAGCATTTACATTATAAACAGACTCTTCCACCAAATTACCATGCCGTAGTACCATTTGCAAAGAATCTTCTATCTCATGCAGCGCTTGTACCTGTCCCTTATTTACATGAACATACCACCACCCGCTATCCGTGTAATAAAGAGTGGTATTATCCTGTTGGTATTTATACCGTATTTCCCCCTCCCATTGCCCCTTGTTGGGCACAAAACCTGTAGTAGCGAGAGACAAAGTATCATGCCCATATAGTTTGGCATAAGCACAACTGCCTATTCCCATCAGCTGTATTAAAAGCATTATAGTAATTCTGCAACTGCTCATCAATCAATTCATTTTTCAACTTATGTTCTTTTCATACAATAGCGCCCCTTCTCGTCAAAAACAGATAACATATGAAGGTAAAAGTCAGTATAGAGCAATATGCTTTATACTGACTTTTACGGAATACAGGAAGAACTATTCTTTTACTATTTTAGTAGACCCTATATTATTCCCATTCAAATCAAAGAATCTTACTAAGTATACTCCTGTTGCCAAATTGCTCAATACCAATTGTTGATTTTCACCTTGGCTCATTAATACAATACGTCCATTCAGATCTACTAACTGAACAGCAATAAGCGCATCCGACTCAATAAACAATTCATTGCTGGCGGGGTTCGGATATAAATTAATATTTGCTGCCGTAACCTGCCGTATATTGAGCAAATTGCTTACCTGGTATTCTTCAGAAATAATATAGCAGCCCTCCGAACTCTTTACTTCCACTGAATAAAAACCGTTTTCCAAAACAGTATAGGTTGCCGAATTAGCGCCTGGGATCGCCTCTCCATTTAAAAACCACTGGTAATAGGCATAGTTAGCAGGGCTTGTGCTCAAAATACGTCCGTTAACGCGAATAAGAGGTGGCTCTACACCGGCTGCAAAATTCAACACAAAAGTATCCGTATAAGATATCAGGCAGTTGTCTTTAAGAATACTATAGCTAACCCAATATTTTCCCTTTCTTTCGGCAATCTTCTCCATACCGGTTGTTCCATCATTCCAAACATACTCAATGTCGGGATCACTAAATCGTGGCTTTAAGATGTAGGACTCACATTCCTCGTATTCGGCCACTAGTTTCCGGTCAGGCATCATTGGATACGACACTTCGTTGAATCCTCTTATACCGGTATTAAAACGTGCAGAAGGATACATGTAATAGAACAAATCCACCTCGCTGTCATTACCCTTCTTATTAGGCTCATTTATAGCACCCAGATAATCCTTAGCGCCCCATGTCATATACACCTTATCATCGTATTGTTTCAGGCAGGGAATTTCGACGCCTACGCAACCAAACATTTTACCCGATCCCTGGAAAGAACCGACAGAATCCAGCACTTCCACACTATTCCATATTGTTGCGGAATCCATACTGCTGATATCATATTGGTTTATGTACACCTGCGAAGCATAAAAGTTGGTTTGAATAGAATATAAATACCTGGAATCTGGCGAGAATGCATTATAAACATTGCTGTAACATCCAAACATCCACCCGTTTGCAGTATCGTTAATCCAGCCGATTTTAACACGTTTGCCAATATCGCCATTTATCGGATTAAAATCATACAGTTCCGAAGTTAAGTCATGTGTCATCCCGATTACCTGAGCTAATGAGCTATCCAGCTCCACCTGTTTGGGAATATACATTAATGGGTTACCCACAAATATTTTTTTCCTATCAGGCGAATGCATCAGATAATAGCCTCCGCCGGGAGTCGTGAACTTGTTCTTAGCGTCAATTTCCTTTAGTATTCCAGCTTCCACACCGTTTTCCGTTATCCTGTTTAACACAAAATACCGGCGGTTATAATCGTTACTGGTAGCTGTAGATACCAGCCAATAATCGCAATTATCGCCGGGTATTGCCATTAAAGAGTAATTATCCCTGACCACCTTTGCTGTGTCTCCATCCGGAATTATATTGGCCACGCCTGTTTCTTTCGAAGCCGGTTCCACGCCCCCCTGCCCTTCATTAAGACTCATATCTACGATGGAGTAAACCAATTGGTTATAATTGGGATCAGAGGCAATAGGGAAACCGGGTCCGCGCATAGCGCTATGGATAAGTAAAAACACATAATAACGACCTTCTTCTCCCGGTACGGGCACGATCCAGGGACTCCCACTACCAGGAGGCTTAGGATTACCGGTATAGGGCGAGTTCTTAACAATCATTGATCCGCCATTAGGCATCACGTTATGTTGTGCATCGTAAATATTATAACCATCGGTGTAAAACAAGAGTGCTCCCGTATGCGGGTCCGATGCTACCGCGTAAACGTGCTCGGACATCCGGCCTGTAGCAGGCGCCGAGATATCAAAGCTTAGCTTGCCCTCACTATTCTTCAGATATACATCCTCTCCCCAAATCCAATTCGAATTGGCATTTAAAAAATACTTGTTTTGATTATAGAGCTGCTGTGCATAAGTGCAAAGGCTCATAATGCTTAACATCAATGTGAATACATGTTTTTTCATAATAAAAATATTTTACTCAAAAATATTTGCGCTGCAGAACAAAAGCTAATTATTTGTACGCTGTGTTTATCGTATTTCTACTATAATGTAGCATTTATATCTGCTCAAAGTAGATGCTATAAACTTCTCTTTACAAACTGCTTACTCACTACAAAGCCGTCTTCTTGCCTGAGGCTAATAAAATAAACACCTTCCGTTAAAGAACTAACATCCAATCCGGCACTACTATTCCAGATTCCTTGCTGCAGAACTCTTCCGGCAATATCTGTAATACGATAATCAGCGGGGGCGACCGTTTTAGCGGTAGGCGCTATATACAAAGTGTTGCCACAAGGTACCGGATACAATTGTCCGGCAGCAGCCTTGCGCTCTTTGTTAACACTGGTAGGCTGCCCGACCGCGGTCTTACTTCCATTGATATAGTGATAACGGCTTCCCTCCTTTTTCCAGACTATATTGTACACAACAAGTTTTTGTACATCCCAATCCTTCCCTTCGAGCGAGAACGCGTAATCATAACTAAAGGTAGCTCCTGCCGCCACCGAATCGCTGACCATTTTCTGTCCCCAATCCAGCGAGTCCAGCGTACCTCTTAATACCCCCTTATGTTCAACCATACCATTCTGCCGGTTTTGATAATTCAGGGCACCGTCCTCTATAATGTAACTGGCCAGGTAATATTCGCCCACCGCATCTTCAAAAAAGCGGGCTCTGGTTTTCACCTGCAATTTATTGTCTGCCTGCTCGATCCGGCTGGCAGCGTTTACCAGGGCTTCTCTTTGCACAAAAGCATCTATCGAATCATAACACTCCTGTTTCATGGCATCGGCGTCCAGGCCGTTACCTTGGTGTTTGTCTATCAGGTTTACTCCATTTACCCCAAAGGATGGCCATCCGCTATGCCTAAAATTAAAGCCCAGGGTCACGGCCGTGCCATTGTAAAAAGCCCGGTTGTTCATCTCGGTTTGACCGCTATTGTACAGGGCCATATAAAGCAAATCCTCTTCTTTATTTTCCTTAATCTCATTAGCCAGGTCCCACCCCCAGGAGCCGCAGTGCAGACACCAGGTAGCCGTAATTTTATAAAACAAGGCCGTGTTTCGCCGCTCAGGTTCCTGTGCATTCACCCATCCCTTCCCGGCAAATACAAAAAAGAAAACATACAGTACAAATTTTTTAAGATACATTGTCAACAAATTAAATTTATAAAACATTAGCAAAATTACCAAGCGTTACCATTAGAAATGGTTGCTACTCCACAATTCAGATTATCGAAAATACCCGTTTCCTTCAAGGAGGCCATCTTAAACCCACTCCTTTTTTATCGTATTTCTACTATTTTTTAAACAAAATATTTCAACTAATTTTCCGGTTATTGCTCGCCGCACCATCCATTGAGGACACCCGATTAAAGCGCTATTAAAAAACAAGTGGCGGCTACTAAAATATATACCAATGCTGTTTATCCGAATACTATTTCTTTGTCTTGCTTTTATTCCGGCAGCCACAGGGGCAGTAGATACAGCTACCCGGTTCTCCACAGAAAACAACTCAATTATATACCCGCAATTACTGCCACAACAACAACTTAAGGTATGTATCGATCGCATACACGAACAGGCCATACCCTACTCCGACAGCCTGGTGCAAGCCTTATGGCTTCATTATCAGCATAATGATCGCTTCCCTCAAATTAAAAAGTGCCATATACTGGAAGGCATACGTTCCCTAAGCATGGGCGGCAACGACACAGGCAATGTAGTAAAGGCATTTCGCGAGCTAATGCACCTGGATGACAGCATATCTAACAAATGCAAGCCGGCTCATATTGTGAATCAAGCCTATTATCTCATCACACACCTCAAATACAGGGAGGGCATGCAATTACTAAAAAAAGCCCAGCAGCTGATCGAAGAAGGCATTGGCGACATGCGGCACATGCACGGTATTTGTTTGCTACTCAGCCACTGCAACTTCATTCTGAACGATACAGCCGACTCCCGGAAATATGCATTGCAAGCGCTCGGCTGGGCAAAGAAAACGAATGACAGTATCACCATCATAAAGGCCTATATGGACCTGGCTACATTCTTCACCTATAAAGATAAACGCCAGTCCAGATCCTATTTCGATTCGGCTCTCGCATACGCACAACACAGCAACTACTACAAAGTGGGCGTATACAACGAGTACATTGTCAAATTACTGGACGAACGGAGAGAGAAAGAAGTGCGCGACCTGATGCCGGTATATCTTCAATTGTTTAACAGCCATCCTTTCGACGAACGTTTGCATATCTTTCATACCAATATGATGGTCAGCTATCACTACTATATGGGCCATAATGACCAGGATTTGCTACGTAGCGTGACCGCTCTTAATCAGAACTTCCGGCGCTTTCCCCTTCACTTCATGGAGCATTCCGTTTATCAGAACAATGCCCTGATCTATATGCATCTGAACAAGCCAGATTCGGCGTACTACTATATGAAAAAATATGTAGAAAAGAAGAAGATATTGCGGAAGGAGTTAAATAAAAACGACCTGAATACCTTGCAGTACAACTATGAACTGTCGCAAAAACAACGACGGGTCAACGCCTCGCAGCTCAAACTGGCCGCTATGCATTATGAGCAGCAAAAGAAAACGAGCATCATTGCTCTTTCCCTGGCAACCCTGCTCACGCTATGTTGTATCGGCTGCTTCTATTATATACGTAGTAAGAAAAAGCATCAAAAACTTTCCCTGAAACTCCAGCAGGAATCGCAAAAGCTGCTGTACAACAGGATCAGCACCCTTATTAGCGGCGAAGACCGTGAGCGGCAAAGAGTGGCCGAAGAGTTGCACGACAATGTAGGTAGTATACTAGCCATGGCGCATTATAGCCTGCCTTCCCTTGCCGGCACAGACAGCAAACAAGCTGCAGGCCAGCTACAGCAAAACTTAAAAAAACTCAGCGACACCGTACGGGACTTCAGCCACAAGTTACATCCACGGTTATTGCTTAAATCGAGTATGCCTGAGGGCATTGCCCGTATTAGCCAGATGTGCGCAAATGATGCAACCTGTATTCAATACACACATTATGGCGCAATACCGTCACTGCCGGAAAACGTACAAATCAATGTATACCGTATTGTACAAATCATCTTAGACCAATTATTGGAGCAGCCATCGGTCAGGCATATTAATCTTTCTTCGCTGGCACAAAACCAGGAGTTACAGATCAACTTCG
>JBEBWN010000248.1:0-6309 GCA_040392235.1 Taibaiella helva
GGAGGAATGTTTTCGATAAGTGCCGGATATAAGTGCAATTATGAAAATTTTGCAACAAGGCACAATGCTAAAGAAAAAGAAGTTCAATATAAAAAAGCAATTAGTACTTTTTACTGCAGACCCGAACTCTCTTTTCAATATAGAATAGCTGCGGAAAGCTACATCCATTTGGGTTGCTATATTGAGCCCAATTTTGTAGCTACGCAGACTATGCCGCAGTACCAACTCGAATATAGCCGAAGCGCCTTTTCGTCGTTCAATACATTGACAACGACAACTTACTATCATTGGGCCAGAAATAAGGAATTGTATAACGACCTGTTGTTACTATTACCTGTTCCCCTTGCCGGTATTTCGGCTGGATGTACCCAATTTCGTTCCGGTGGCCTTATGAAAATGACTAAATTCAGGCTATTTTTTGAAATCGACCCGGGAATGGCTATTGACCGTAGTCCGCATGCTGCTAGCTACAACCGGAGTGCGGCTACTATAAAACATTACGAAGACAATGGTACCAACAGGAATGCTATTTCGACCGATTATTATGTAGATAAAATGATGCGATTAGGGCTAAGTATTGCAGTCGGAATTTAGGTCCGATTTTCGATATTCCGGAAATACCTTGCCACAGCCAACAATCTTATCCCTCAGCTGTGCACGAATCTTTTCATTACTTGCTCGCCGGTTGTGTAATGGATAGGTTTTTTATACGAAAACTGGTATTATGCTAAAGGCCGGTTGGGCCTAATCCGACCTTTTTTTAGTTTTGTTCTGTTACTATGTCAGTGTTTTATGGTTATAATTTGCGGTTTCGCGTTACTTCGCCGTACCATCACACCCCGTGAAATGATTTCATACCCCGCTGAAATGACGCTATGTCTCTGTAACGACGTTTCATGCCTCCTGAGATTACGCCATGCCTCCGGGACATGGTTGCACGTCTCCGAGAAATGATATTGCGCTCCTTAATGCGGCTTCATGCTTGAGGAAATAATGTCGTGCTCTTGTGGCGTGGTTGGCCCCCCCCGATAACGTGTCGAAGTACCGTGGAATATAGCTTACGGGTAAAGTCGTTGCTCAGAGTCCACCATTGGCGACAGCGAAGATCGAAAGGGAGCCATTTACCATGGGTAGCGGCAGTTGCACACTATGGCGTTATTCGGAAAATGCTAGCTTTCCCCTGTCTTCCGGGCTGGTAATGATATTGTTGTTGTTCTTGCTTTTGCTCGCCCTTTCAGCATTACCATATAGGTATGCTGTCCGCCGGCTTTATGTAATGAGCTGCTGTGGTTCAATAAGGTAAGGAATTACGGAACACAATAAAATAGTGCTGTGCCGTTCCGTCCTCATTCTTGTGTCATAGGGGCGAAGCTTTGCTGGAGAGCAACGGAAGCAGGGTAGTCGAAATGTAGCTCGCCAGGCCTTGTCGGGCGCTGCCTTTGGTAATGATTTTATAAATATTTAGGAGATACCGCCACGAAGCCGGAACGCAGGTTGATGTGGTGGGCCCCTGGATCCTGCCATGCCGCAGCCTGCCATCCGGCATAATTGCTTATTGGGGAATATTATGACCGGTTAGCTCGAGCCGATAATTTAGGAAGGAAGGTATGTCTTTCCCTCGCTTGAAATAATGATCGATGCGGATAAAGCCAATACCCCTGCTCAGATATAGGGTGTAATTTCTTAGGGTATCGTTTAGGCTATTGGTAACTATATAGCGGTTTTTAACGGTTTCAAAGCCATTGATCACTTCTTTTTGAGCGTACGTGGTAATATTGGTTGTTCCCTCAATACTTTTAAATGTGATGATTTTATCTTTGTTGCTGAAAATAAAGAAGGGTTCTTCAACCAGATTCTGGTCCTGGTCTGAATTTAAACCGTAAAGGCTGTCACCGCTGGAATGGGCGATGGCTACATAGGGAATTAATTCATTCTTGTCGTAAACGTTAAACCAGGAGTACTTATCTAATAACCCCCTATTACCATACCTGGAATTACCGAATGACTCTAAATAGGCCAAATCTTCCTCGTCGAATTTGTCGTTTATTTTTATTTCTACCGGCCATGGCAGTCCATTGTGTCTCCTCCGCGGGTAAGATTAACCTGTTCGTAATTCCATTGATAGCCACTAGCTAAAGGCATCAGTTCTTTGGTGCTTTCCGCCGCTTTTTTTTCTGTTTCTTTTTTATTGCAGGAAGGGAGTAAGCTCCAAAGGAGGAGCAGCAGCAATGGGATTGTCTGTTTCATGTCGGGATTTAGTTTCTGAGCGAATATGATATAAAGATAGTTTTTTTGCTGGTATGGATAGTCAAGACAGGATTCTTTCCTTTTTAATTTGTTGCGCTTTAAAAAATTACGGATCAGGCCTAGGTGGATGCTTTTTTCATTAGATGAAGTTGACACGCGAAAGGTTCGCTCCGGCAATAAGTAAATTTTTTTAGGCTATCTGCGGAAGTTGCTTTTGCTGACACCCGTATTAAGAAGCATTTATGTATGCTCAAGCGATGCCTTCACAAGGCGCTGAGTGGGCAGGATATCTGACTTTGAACTCTTACTGTTTTGCTTTGCCGAACGGGCGGGAGGGGGAAATTCCTGCTATTTACCTCTTCCCTGTAGAATAACTTTAATGGTGTAGACCAGTATTTTTATATCCAATGCGATCGAACAATTCTCAATATACAGAAGATCGTACTTCATACGTTCGATCATCTGTTGAACATTTTCGGCGTAGCCGTATTGTACCATTCCCCAGGACGTAATGCCCGGTTTTACCCGGTGCAGGTATTTGTAGTGCGGATGTGTTTGGGTGATCTGATCAATAAAGAATTTACGTTCGGGGCGGGGACCTACCAGCGACATGTCTCCCTTCAAGATATTTACAAACTGGGGTAGTTCATCGATTCTCCATTTGCGCATAATCTTACCCCATTTGGTTATACGGTCATCATGATCGCTGCTTAATGCCGGGCCGCTTTTTTCCGCGTCGAGGTACATGGAACGGAATTTGTAAATATAGAAAGGCCGTCCAAACACGCCGATCCGCTCCTGCTTATAGATAACTGGCCCTTTGGAAGACAATTTGACTTTGATGGCAGCCAATAGATACACCGGCGAAAGGAAAATCAGTGCCATACCGGCAATGGATATATCAATTACCCTTTTGCAAACTTTTTGCCAGTCGGGAAGCAGTTCCGGGTGGATGCTGATCAAAACAGGTGCATATACATTATTGATCCGTACCGAACCGGAAATAATGTCGTAAAGATCGGGCAATACTTTAATAATGGCTGGACTGTAGCTTAGCCGCGTTAAAATGTGTTCCAGCTTTTTATGTTCATGTGATTCTACTGCAATAACAATTTCTTCTATGTTATAGGTATGAATTACTTCTTCAAGCCTGTCGATATTGCCCAGTTCAGGTACATCGGGAATGTTAAGGGGGATGATTTTTTTATCAGCGCTTACAAAACCGCAAACTTTATTGCCCAATACATGCGGATTGTTTTTAATTTCTTCGTACACTTTGGTTGCTTTGCCATTGCCCCCGACAATAAGCGTGTTGTAGCTCACTTTTCCCCTAATAAGATCAACTTTTACTTTATATAGCAAAAGCATACGGGCAATTACCAGAAAGGAAATATGAGTGAGAAAATACCATAATGTTATCTCAAAAAAATACTTGAAGCTTCCGGTATCGTTCGAAAATGCCACGATACCAATTATAAATGCGCCGATGAGGGAGGCAATAATACTGCGGTAAATTTCGAGCAGCCTTGATTTCCTGTATAGGTCAAAGTATGCGCCTGATAGGCTGTGCAGGCATAGCCAGAAGCTGGGAATAAGTAGGAAGGAAATAAGATAATCTCTACCGGTCCAATTCCGTTCATAAGGATAGATGTCGGGGAAAGCCTGGTGCAACAGGTGTTGCCTGTATAGCCAGAAAACAAGCCACGCAGCAATTGCCATAAGGTAATCCAACACCATCAGCACTACAATCGCATTTCTTTTTGCCTTTGACAACTTCATTCTATTGCTTTCCTTTCCCTAGTATATTTATCTATTTGATCACTAATTGTTTTCCTGGTTCATTTGCAGCATCATCTTTTGTAAAATCTGATGAGCTACTTCCATAGCATTTAGGCCATCGTACACCGAAACTGTTACGGGTTTGTCCTGTAATACGGCCAGTGCAAAATCGGCCAATTCTTCCTTAATTGAGTTAACCAGACGAATATGGGGCGTGTCGATGGAAATTACTTTCTGATCGCCATTGCCCAACTCTATAGGGAAGTCAAAATATCCTTTTTCCTCATGCTGTTGTTTCAACCGTATGATTTCTGTTTTTTTATCCAGAAAATCAATTCCTATATAAGCGTCCCGCTGAAATAATCTCATTTTTCTCATTTTTTTCAGCGAAATCCGGCTGGCTGTCAAATTGGCTACACAGCCGTTGTCAAACTCTATGCGGGCATTGGCAATATCGGCGGTATCGCTGATAACGGCAACGCCGCTTGCCGATATGCGCTTCACCGGCGACTTTACGAGATGTAACACGATATCAATATCATGGATCATTAAATCCAGTATGACAGCAACATCTGTTCCCCTTGGGTTGAACTGCGCTAGCCTATGGGTTTCAATAAACAAGGGCTCGAGTTTGCGATTACTTAGGGCTAGCATAGCAGGGTTATACCGCTCCACATGGCCAATCTGGCATTTTACATTGGCCTCTGTAACTAACTTAACCAGATCCCGGGCTTCCTGCATGGTATGCGTCATTGGCTTTTCTATAAATAAATGACGAGATTGTAGCAGACAAGCTTTGGCAATATCGAAATGAGATGTTGTTGTGGTTACAATATCCAAAGCATCAGATGCTTTGATCAATTGCTCTGCATCGGTATATCGTTTTACATGAAACTGGGTGATGACGCCTGCTGCATTATCGTCGTTAGGATCAAAAAAACCCACCAGGGTAACACCTGGAATTTCCAGCCATTGCTGGATATGTATCTTTCCCAGATGCCCCGCACCAAAAACACCGATTTTTAACATGTATTAGCTTATTCTCAATGATTTAATTATCTCGGTATTATGCTTATTTTTACCGATGCCTGTTGTTGCTGTTCACCATATATACCAAAAAAGAGACAACCCGGTTCTTGTAGTGTGCAGCAGCCTAAAGGGTTTGCAAAATAAGACAAATAGTTTAAAGCTGAATGAGTTAGTAAGCTTATTTTTCACGACAACGAAATGACAAATGACCTTTGACGAGAAATTTATGCAGGAAGCCATATCCTTAAGCCGTAAGCATATGGAATTGGGACATGGTGGCCCCTTTGGCTGCGTGGTAGTTAAAGACGGTGTAATTGTAGGGCGGGGCTGGAATAAAGTATGTTCAACAAACGATCCTACGGCGCATGCTGAAGTAACAGCTATCCGGGAGGCCTGCCAAAATCTGAATACCTACCAGCTTAGCGGTTGTGTGATATATACATCCTGCGAGCCCTGCCCCATGTGCATGGGGGCTATTTACTGGTCGAGGCCCGACCGCGTTTATTATGCCAACACAAAGGAAGATGCTGCGCTATATGGATTTGACGATTCCTTTATTTATGAAGAGTTAAAGTTGCCGGCTACGGCCCGCCGCATTCCACTGATAGCTATGGAAAAAGCATCAGCGCTGGAGGTGTTCCGGCTTTGGAACCAGAAAGAAGATAAAGAGATTTATTAAGATAACCTGGTATAGAACAAAAAGAAACCGCGCCTGGAAATGCGCGGTTTCTTTTTAATATGATCAAAACCGGATTAATAGCGGTAGTTTCCATTAATAGAAGGAACAGCTGCACCACCAACACTATCTATTATAGGGGATGTAGCCATCTGGCCGTTGATATTGAATACAAATTGTTGTGAACCATCGTTGGCATCAAGACAATACAGGTTCTTGTCGAAGCTGCCGAAATAAACGTTGCCACGGTATACAACGGGCGAAGCTTTGACTAAGGCAAAGGTCAGCATTTTCCATTTGATCTTGCCATCAAGTATATCCACGCAGTAAAGATTCTTATCGTAACTGCCAAAGTACACGTTTTGGTTGTATACCGAAGGTGATGACTGCACTACGTCTGCTGTTTGTATCTTCCAGCGCATTTTGCCAGTGGCTGAATCTACAGAATAAAAGTTGCGGTCGTTGCTTCCGAATAGAACATTACCACCGATCTGGATGGGAGAGCTGCGTATTTGCCCCGAAGTGGGAAAGCTCCATTTTTCTGATCCGTTATAAGTGTACAATGCATACATATTGCC
>JBEBWN010000249.1:0-6253 GCA_040392235.1 Taibaiella helva
GGTAGCTTTCGTATTGCAGAACATTAATTTTGAAAAGCTGGGTAAGGCATTACCGCTATTCCTGGATGAAGCCAACAAAAGTCCTGTATTTCAGAATGTAGATGTCGATCTGAAGGTGAATAAGCCGGAACTGCGCGTAACAATCGATCGAGCCAAGGCGTCTCAGTTGGGTATATCTGTTCAGGATATATCGCAGACCCTGCAGCTGGCTTTGAGTAATGGTCGCCTGGGTTATTTTACTATGAACGGGAAACAGTACCAGGTAATCGGACAGGTGTCGAGATCCAACCGGGATGAACCGGTAAACCTGAGTTACTATAATGTACGTACCGCAACCGGACAAATGATATCTATAGATAATATTGTTACGGTAGAGGAAAGTATCAGCCCTTCCCAGATTTATCATTACAATCGTAACAAATCAGCTACCGTATCGGCTAATACGGCAGCAGGCTACACTTTGGGCGATGGCATTGCCGAAATGCGTCGTATATACCAGAAGTTGCAGAAAGACGAGGTGATCGACGAATCCTTCTCTTCTGGTTTGGCAGGCTCTTCTAAAGATTTTGAAGAGAGTTCTTCCAATACCCTGTTTGCGTTCTTGTTGGCATTAGTGCTTATTTACCTGGTATTGGCCGCCCAGTTTGAAAGCTTTGTGGATCCTTTTATAATAATGCTAACGGTTCCTCTGGCCATTGCAGGGGCAGTATTGTCTCTGTGGATGTTCGGACAAACATTAAATATTTTTTCCCAGATCGGGATGATTATGTTGATTGGCCTGGTAACGAAGAACGGTATCCTGATAGTAGAATATGCTAATCATATCAGGGAAACAGGTAAAACGAAACGGGAGGCTGTCGTTACGGCAGCCAAATTAAGGCTCAGGCCCATTTTAATGACGAGCCTGGCTATGGCGGGCGGGGCATTGCCGCTGGCCCTATCTTTGGGAGCGGCCAGTACCAGTCGTATTCCCCTGGGGATTGTTATTGTAGGCGGCGTACTATTTTCGCTATTCTTATCATTATTTGTAGTACCGGTTATGTACACCTTCCTTTCCCGCAAAAAGGTGAAGCAGGTTACGGCAGCAACCAAATTAAACGAATAAGCCTTGTTTGTCGAAAACAAAAGAACAATAGAAATGACGGCAGTAAAACCTTATAACGGAAAAGCCAACGAAGAGCTATAATATATCAGATTATGAAACGGACGGGAATATTACTTTTACATATCCTGCTGACCGCAACAGCAACCCTAACTGCACAGGAAGATAGAGAACCTGCTGCCTATATCCTGACTTTAAAAGATGCTTTGAATACTGCCCTGACCCAGAATTATGATATACGTATTGCAGGAGTGGAACTGGAGCAGTCACAAGCCAACAATACGATAGGTAATGCCGGTATGTTGCCTTCTGTAAGTGCTGTTGGCGGATTGAACCGAAGCGTTACTAATGCGCACATCGAATTGGCTTCGGGAGGTGTCCAGGACCGGAAAGGCGCAGTTTCGGAAGGGGTGAACGGAGCAGTACAATTAAACTGGACTTTATTTGACGGTTTACGCATGTTTGTGCAGAAGAAACGATTGGAGCAAATAGAACAGATTGGAGAAAGTAACCTGAAACAGCAGGTTCAAACAACTATCGCCCAGGTTATCACAGCATATGCAGCAGTAGTACGGCAAAAGCAGCAGCTGGTGGCAATAGATACCGCAATGGCCCTCGCTGAAGAACGGATGATACTGGCTAAGAAAAAATTTGATATAGGTAGTGCGGCCAAAACAGATTATCTGCAGGCCCAGGTGGATTATAATGCCAGTAAATCTGCATCTTTTACACAGGAGGCGCTGCTTCGTCAGGCTAAGGACAGTTTAATGATCATCCTGGGGCGCAACCAATTTGATTATTATGATGTAGAGGATAGTTTGCCTTTAAATAAGTCGCTTGCCTTTAAAGATAAAAAAAGCTGGATGGACCGTAACTTCTCGGTAATGCTGGCACAGCAACAAAAGGAACTGTCGGCATATGACCTTCAACTGGCCAACCGTAGCATGTTGCCGGTATTAGACCTTGCTGCAGCATACAACTATAACCGTACGGTGAATGGGGCGGGCGTAGCATTGTTCAACCGGGTTTATGGCCCCCAGGGAGGGCTTACCCTAAGCCTACCTTTGTTTAATGGTTTTAACCTGCAAAGAGAGCGAAAGGTGGCCCGGCAGGAGGTTTTTCGCCAGGAACTACTGGTGCAAAGGCAGCAAACCATTGTGGCCGCACGCTATCGTACAGCATGGCGCAGTTACGAAAACGCATTAAAAGGCCTGGATTTAGAAGAAGCCAATATTGGATTCGCCCAGGAAAATGTTGCGATACAGCAGGCCCGTTTCCGGGTAGGGGTAGCCAATATGTTGGAATTGCGGGAAGCTGAAAGCAGTTATGTGGCCGCTATGGCACGCCTGGTTGATGCCGTATATACTGTTAAGATAACGGAAACCAGGCTGTTGGAATTGGAGAACAATTTGTTGCGATAAGAGGGAAGGTACTATGTGCTGCGACGGGAATTGGTGGTCTTTATTTTCATCTTGTCTTCTTGGCGTTATACAGTGTCTACCATAGACCAGCTGATGGCGGCGTTATGGGCATCCAGCTCCATCTCTTTATTCCCTCCGTAAATAAGCAGCGCTTCTCCTTCCCTGTAATTTTTTTGCCAGTATTTAAGGCCGCTGGTCATGGCAGACGTTACCTTTTTTGCTGCCTTGATCTCAATGCCCATAGTGGTATCCTGTTTCCGGATAATTAAATCCACTTCGTTACCGGCACTGTCTCTGAAATAATACATTGGATCATTTATACCCTGGTTGTACCTGTTCTTTTGAATTTCTGCAATAATCCAGTTTTCGAAGAGGGCGCCGTATTGCGGGTGCTTTTGTAATGCCGCCTGTGTATGGATACCCATCAGGTAACACAATAAACCCGTGTCGAAGAAATAGAGTTTGGGACTTTTAATGATCCGTTTACTCAGATTGTTATACCAGGGTTGTAATAAGAAAATGATGTATGAACTTTCCAGTACGGCCAGCCACGATTGTATGGTTTTTGTATCTACGCCTACATTACGGGCCAGATCCTCCCGGTTTAGTATCTGCCCTGCATAATGGGCACAAAGCATGATAAAGCGGTTGAATGCGGCAAGATTGGTTATATTACGGAGTAGCCTTACATCACGTTGTACATAAGTTTGTACATAAGAAGCCATCCATTTATGGGGTAGCAGGTTTTTATCCCATATTTCCGGATACCCACCGGTAAGTATGTGTTTCAGGATATTGTTCTCTGCCAACCCTGCTGCCTTGAGTTCTGCGAAAGAAAAGGGTAAAAGTTGCAGATATCCTATACGACCTGCCAGGGATTGTGCTATCTTTTCCTGTAACAGGAAGTTGTTAGAACCCGTAAGTATGAATTTCCCGCTCTGTTTCGAGTTGTCCAGTATTTCTTGCAGGTATCTGAAGATGTCCGGCACTCTTTGTACCTCGTCCAGGATGGCTCCCTTGGGATATTGTTTTAAAAACTGCCTGGGGTTTGCCTCGGCTGCATGCTGTACGTCTGGATTCTCAAAATTAATATAGGGCTTTCCTTTAAAAAGCCATTTGCCTAATGTTGTTTTTCCACTTTGTCTCGGTCCTATAATACTCATTGACCTGAACTGACGGGATAATAACCGGGCTTCGTCCAGGATATGCCTTTTGATCATAAATTCCATTTTTACAAAAATATGCAAAAATGGAATTCAATTCCATTTTTGCAAAAACATGCAAAAATGGAATTTGTTATTTTGTTATATAAATTGAAATGCTGCGTTATCATAGCCGTTATTTCGGGGCTGATGCAGATAAATCAGGTCTTGGGGCGCAAATAAAAATACCCACCTGGTCTCCTTGACCAGGTGGGTATTTTGAATGATCCGGTGCTGTTTATTTCCTTTTCATAACATTTTCAACAGCAGCCAGTATATTTCCGGTAGTTAAACCATATTTTTCAAGCAATTCAGCGGGCTTGCCACTTTCACCAAAGGTATCCTTTACCGCTACATATTCATGAGGAACGGGGCAGAAGCGGGCGGCAACATTGGCCACACTGTCGCCAAGGCCTCCGTTAATCTGGTGCTCTTCGGCTGTAACCACACAGCCGGTTTTCTTCAGGGAGTTAATAATAGCTTCTTCATCGAGAGGCTTGATGGTGTGCATATTGATGACATCGCAGGAAATGCCTTTGGCTTCCAGCTGACGGGCCGCTTCCAGTGCATTCCATACCAGATGGCCGCAGGCGATGATAGAAACATCTTTACCTTCGTTCATGATCTGGGCTTTCCCGATCACAAAATCACTACCGTCCTCTTTTGTGAAATTACTCCATTTCACGCGTCCGAAACGCAGATAAACCGGGCCTTGGTAGTCGGCAATGGCAATGGTAGCCGCTTTAGTCTGGTTAAAGTCGCAGGGAACGATAACCGTCATTCCCGGCAACATTTTCATCATGCCTATGTCTTCCAGTACCTGGTGGGTTGCTCCATCCTCTCCTAAAGTTAACCCCGCATGCGATGCACATATTTTGACATTTTTGCCGCTATAGGCTACAGACTGCCGGATCTGATCGTAAACACGGGAAGTAGAGAAGTTGGCAAATGTAGTAGTGTAGGGAATTTTACCACCAATAGTTAATCCGGCTGCAATGCCAATCATATTGGCCTCGGCGATGCCTACCTGTATAAAGCGCTCGGGAAAATCTTTAATAAAAGCATTAAGCTTTAAAGATCCGGCCAAATCGGCCGTAAGCGCTACAACATCCGGATTGTTTTTAGCTACTTCGTGAATCCCTTCGCCAAATCCTGCCCGGGTCTCTTTTTCGTTTTGTACAGTAAAATCCTGCAACATTATAAATAGTTGTTATGCTTTTTGGTTAAAATCAGGTGCAAAAGTATAATTATTTATCCGGCTTTGGGGCTAACCGCCGGAAAAAATCTGTACAGCGTCTTATGGGGAATGCCATTAATTTTTTTGAACTTTGCCTGGTTATTTACCAGCTAATAGTAAAAGAGAAGGTGAAATCGGTATTACGTATTCTGACCAATAAATTTGTGCTTACGGCAGTCGCATTCTTGCTGCTGATGCTATTCTTTGATCAAAATGATTGGTTCAGCCAGCGTGAAAAAGAAAAGGAATTGGATGCGACCCAGCAAAAGATTGATTTCCTGAACCAGGAAGTGGATCGTATGGAAAAAGAGTTGCATGAACTGAACTCCAGTAATGATAAACTGGAACAATATGCCCGCGAAAGATATCACGAAAAGCGGGAAGGTGAAGATGTTTACCTGATTATACCCGACAGCCTGAACCCCAAAGTATCAGAATAATGGATAATCACAGCCGGGAAATAATATTTTTCATTTAGTATATACTAAGGAATCTTATTTCCCGTTTATCTGTAAAATCATATTGTATGGATGAAAAAATATACACATCTTCAGAGTTTACCGAACAACCTGACGAGCAGTCAGAACCACACCAAACCATTCTCCAGATCTCTTTAGAAGAAAATTTTGCAGCCGAGCTGGTCTTATTGCAGAGCCTGAAAATGAAGCCCCGTCCGGAAGCTATTGAGCACTTGCTGCAAAAGATCAATCTCGGAACATTGGAAGAACATTTGTAAAATATCGGTCCCGCCTTATATATTTATTCGGTTCCGGTTCCATATCTTTCCTTCTGCCAGCCGGCAGATAGGGTTCATCCGTACGTTTACCCCTGATGATAAGCTAAGCAGTGGATAAATAGCAAAGTTTTGATAGCCAATTTGTTGTGATGCCCTGGCTAAGGGCATATGACTATATCCATGTCGGTTTTACCCCGGACTGATTTTCTTTACTCCATTGCATGTTGCGCTAAGCAACACCAATGCTGCATTTTTTCTGCCTTGTGACCAACTGAAATAGTTGGAAACTCCGACAATACAATGCTTTATTTCTTGTTTTGTCCTCTTGGCAAGGATTTTTACATCCGCTACTTATTGGTATTCAATTCCTTTTATTTTGCCTGCAACACCAGAGGACGTACTGCGATATACTTTCCGGCGGCGGAATGGTCCCGCTACGCAAAGCTGTTTTTAGAAAAAATAATCAAAGCAGGAAAACGGATACAGGGAAAGAGGGGATTGCTGTGGAATTCCGTTGCAAAGGGGGAAATACATACTGGAAATCCAGCGTAGCTG
>JBEBWN010000250.1:0-6247 GCA_040392235.1 Taibaiella helva
TTGTCTGGCTATACTACAGCCGGCATAGCCGTATGAAGTATAGACTTCAAGAGGGCGGGATTCATTTCTCTTTCAGGAAAAGGAAGGGCTTTAATATAAATAGCCGCAGGTTTCATCTGCGGCTATTTATATTATTTTATGTTGCTGCAAGCTTTACAAACCATTTTACTGGCTTTGCGATGTTTTTGCCCTGCATTAAATTGGAGAATTTCTAAAGTTATTATGTTGAAATTCAATTGGCTATAAGTTAATCAGCAAGCCCTAAATACAGTGCATAAAAAATTACGATACCGCGTATACAGAGAGTATGCGCTTTCGTACAGAATAAGATATTTTTGCGAGATGGATTTTAACTTGCTAATCATCACCCTGGTCTTAATTGCAGCCGCATTAGCCTATTTTCGTTTAGCGAATCATTTTTCGATAGTAGATAAACCCAACCAAAGAAGTTCTCACAGCGAATCCATCATTAGGGGAGGCGGTATTATTTTTCCGCTTGCTTTGCTTCTTTATTATCTTTTTTTCGGTAGAAAAGAAGATGCGTTATACGGCTATCTGCTCCTTGCTGTTTTGGCAATATCTTTCGTGAGTTTTTGGGACGATATAAAAAGTCTCCCCAATAGCTTGCGCATTGCGGTTCACTTACTTTCTGTGTTTATCCTGCTGTATACTACGGGGGCTATAGGGATCTGGCCAGCCTGGTTGATTATTGCGGGTTTCGTGATCATTATCGGCACTATTAATGCCTACAATTTCATGGACGGCATCAATGGTATAACAGGCGTGTACAGTCTGGTGATATTTTCATCCTGCCTCTTTTATAACATAGAAATGCAGGCTTTCGCAGACAGCAATTACATGATTACAGGTATTCTGGCCTGCCTGGTTTTCCTGTTCTTTAATTTCAGGAAGCGTGCCCGGTGTTTTGCGGGCGACGTTGGTAGTGTTGGACTCGGCCTCTGGGTTGTTTCGCTCCTTTTATTGCTGATCATTCATACCGGTGAATTCAAGTTCATCTTCTTCCTGGCAGTGTATGGAGTTGATACCGTTCTTACCATCGGTCACCGGCTGTTATTGCGACAAAATATTTTTGAAGCGCACCGCTTACATTTTTACCAGATTCTCGTTAACGAGCGAAAAATATCTCATAGGGTTGTAGCCCTGATTTATGGGACATTGCAACTGGTTATCAATGCGGGCATACTGTTTTCCTCTTTGAGCTTCTGGGAAACAGGTTTATGGGTATGTGTCCCCTTGGCAATTATCTATATTTACGTTAAGCCTAAATTGATGCATGCAGGATAGCTGCGCTTACCGGAGGGTGTCTGCCTGAAAACTTCCTTTTTATCACAAAACTTTTACCATCCATATCCGTTATACCACCTGATTTATATTAATATGCGTTACTACATTATAGCGGGAGAAGCCAGCGGCGATTTACACGGCAGTAATTTAATCAAAGCCCTGCTGCGCAAAGATGCGGAGGCTGATATACGCTGCTGGGGGGGAGATAAAATGCAGGCCGCAGGCGCCACCCTGGTAAAGCATTACCGGGACCTTGCCTTTATGGGGTTTGTTGAAGTAGTTCGCCATTTGGGAACGATACTGAATAATCTTAAACTCTGTAAAAAAGATATTATGGCGTTTAAGCCGGATGTGCTTATCCTGATCGACTACCCAGGGTTTAATTTGCGTATTGCCGATTGGGCTAAGGGAAAAGGTATAAAAGTTTGTTATTATATATCGCCGCAACTTTGGGCCTGGAAAGAAGGGCGGGTAGAGCAGATACGTAAGAATGTGGATCTGATGCTGGTTATCCTGCCTTTTGAAGAGGCTTTCTACAAGAAGTACGGCTTAAAGGTTACCTATGTAGGGCATCCTTTAACCCAGGTGATAGACGAAGAAATTAAGAAAAGCGGCGAGCCATTGAGTTCAAAACGGGTGGTAGCTTTGTTGCCGGGTAGCCGGGTGCAGGAGATAAAGAAAAAGCTTCCGGTTATGCTGGCAATGGTTCCCCTTTTCCCACAATATGAGTTTATTGTGGCCCAGGCGCCCGGCCTGGAAGCCTCTTTTTACCAGGGAATAATAGGAAAGCTCCAGGTTAAACTTGTGGAAGGGCAAACCTACAACCTGCTGAAACAATCAGCCGCGGCCCTGGTCACCAGCGGAACGGCTACTTTAGAAACCGCCTTATTTGGCGTGCCCCAGGTTGTATGCTATAAAGGAAATCCTCTGTCATACTGGCTGGCAAAAAAATTAATTAAAGTACGCTATATCTCTTTAGTTAACCTGATCCTGGACAAGCAGGCCGTGAAAGAACTTATTCAGAACGACTTAAACGAAAATAAATTATTCGTAGAGCTTAATGAGTTGTTGCACAATGTGGAATATAAGGAAGCGTTACAAAGCGATTATACGGCACTTTGGGAGTTGCTTGGCTCATCTAACGCGTCTGAGGAAGCAGCTGAGAAAATTACTTCTATAGTGTAGAATAAATACGATTTGCTTGCTACAAAAAGAGGCTGCCTACGAAAGGCAGCCTCAGTAAATTAAAACAATTGGCCGTTTTAATAATATTTATCTTAGTGAGCTGCAGGAGCAGGAGCACTAGTAGTGTCAGTAGTTGCAGGAGCAACAGTAGTTGTATCTACAGGTGTAGGTTCAACTGGAGCAGCAGGAGTTTCAACTGGAGCTTCAATAACAGTAGTGTCTACAGCAGTAGCGTCAGTGTTTTCACTGTTACCGCAAGAAGCAGCAAAAAATCCAAGAGCAACAGCAAAAGCTGCTAATTTCAAAGTTTTCATCTTTAATTTAATTTTTGAAAGTTATTTGGCATTTATACGCAAACAGAAAAAAGGTAACCCAATTTTTTAAAAAAAATTTTTTCCGCAATTTTGGGTTACTTTTCAGGTATAACCGCATTAATATTGACTAAGGTTTTTTTAACAGACGTAGAGCTTTTAGAAGGCTTGGCAGAAGGAAACAGAAGTGCTGTTGCTGCCATTTACAGGTCTTACCATTCTATACTCATAAAGTGGATTGTGGGTAGAGGGGGTAGCGAAGCCGATGCACAGGATGTTTTCCAGGAGGCATTAATCGTATTATATGAGAAATCGAAGTCCGCTGAATTTTGTTTGACGTGCAAATTAGGCACCTATTTGTTTGCGATATGTAAGCGACTATGGTACAAAAAAGTGGAAAGAAGCACATTATTTTCTGCTTTCGATGCGGATAATGACGAGGATACAGATCACTATGACGAGGATATCGGACACCATATCGAAAAAGAAACACAGTACGAGAAGCTGGAAAATGCACTAACAGAATTAGGAGAACCCTGTAGCTCGTTGTTAAAAGCATTTTATGTAGATAAGCTGAGCATGCAGGAAATTGCAGCCGTATTTAACTATACGAATGCAGAGAATGCAAAAACGCAGAAATATAAATGCTTGACCCGCTTAAAAAAGATATTTTTTCTTGCTGAAGTCAAGACGAAAAGCTAATTAGAGTGGCGTAAAATACCCAAGACATGTTGGAAGAGCGTAAAATAAATGAATGGGCAGAAAAATATGTTTCCGGTCGGCTTACCGAAGGAGAACGTATTGCTATGAATACTCTTTTTGAGCAAAGTCCGCAATACCGCCCGCAGTTTGAACAAATGGTGGAATTGCTGGAGACCCTTGAGGGCTTGAGCGGCCGGAATGAGATCCGGGATCTTGTGAAGGAAGTTGGTAGACATCCCGGCGAATGGTCATCTTATGATAAAGCACAAGAGCTCACCCCTAAAGTGTTGCCGCTAAGGAGATACTTTAAAATTGCAGGGGCAGCTGCGATGCTCGTATTGGGCTCGTCGCTGACGACCTTCCTTTTAATTAACAAAAAGGCAGATAAGGCTGAGCACAGAAACTATACCGAGCTGGTGCGGAAAGTGAATACCATCCAAGCTTCCCAATTTAAAATAATGGATAGCCTCAAAAAGGTAAAACTGGAAGAAAGCAAGGATATAGCGGAGGCATCGAAAATAGCCTTGTATGGAGGAACCGGCTTTGCACTAACCAACGACGGATATATTGCAACAAACTATCATGTTGTGAAGGATGCCAATGATATTTATGTTCAGACTGCCGACGGAAAAGATTTGCGGGCCTATATCGTAGCCAGAGAGCCTAATGCCGATATTGCTATTTTAAAATTAGAGGACAAGGATTACCGCTTTGGCAAAGTTCCTTTGCCTTATAATATCGCCCGCGCAGCATCCGGCTTAGGGCAAAGAGTCTTTACAATCGGGTATCCTAAAGATGAAATTGTGTATAATGAAGGATATATCAGCTGTGAAAGAGGTTACGAAGGAGATTCCCTTTCCTATCAATTGGAAATGACCGCGAACCCCGGTCAGAGCGGATCGCCCGTTTTAGACAAGTATGGGGCTGTAGTGGCATTGGTTACAGGGAAACAAAGTAATACTACGGGTACCACATACGCTGTACATTCCGGGGCTTTGCTGGAATTAGTACATTCCTTGCCCAGTTCTGCTAATATTCGTTTACCGATGAACAACCGGTTAAATAAGCTGGACCGGACGGAACAAGTTAAGAAAATGAGAACTTACGTGGTGTCTATTAAAGTCAAGTAAGGCCGGAATAATAGCGGCAAAAAAAAGAGGTTAAGCAGAAATGCGGTAACCTCTTTTTTTATGTGCAAAAATTTTTACTTCTTTCTTTTCTTCCTAGCCCAAAGTTCGGCTACCGCCTTCCTTTGAAGAATGTCAGGATTTATCTCAGTAAGCAACTTCAGCTTGGCAGGAGCCTGATCCATTGCCTGCTCCAGGTGTATCAGGGCTTCCTTTGAACGGCCTAGTGCAAACAAAACACCGGCATAATAATAGTCTAAATCAGGTTTGTCGCCTAAAGTTTCCTTTGCGAGTTGAATCTGGCTCAATGCTTCGGCAAAATCGCCGCTTTTGTACAAACCCTTGATCAGCGCCAGCCAGGACGATTTGTTATTAGGTTTCAGGCGTACGGCATTTGCAAAGCATATCAATGCCTCGTGAAAAGCATCCAATTGCATCAGGCAGTTACCAATAGCCAGGCAATAAGCTGCGTTATCTTCGTTTAAGGAAAGTGCAGTGGTATAGGCCTTAATAGCTTTCTCCCATTGTTTTTCGCGCGAATAAGTTTCTCCTATCCGGAAAAAAATACTATCGTCGGCGGGGTTGAGCTGAATGGCCTGGCGGTAATAATAGCGGGCTTTATCGAAATTTTTTTGTTTTTCGAAACAGTGCCCCATAGCCTCGAATATAACATCTTCGGGCTTACCCAGTTCCAGGTTTTTCTCCAGAGATTCTATGGCTTTTTCATACCAATGAAGTCTTATATAGGCATCAGCCATATTTCGATAGGCGAACTCAAATTTTTCATCAATAGCCACGCAGAATTCATAGGCATCGAGAGCATTCTCATGCTGCTTCAATCCCTGATAAGCCGCACCCAGGTTAAACCAGGCTAATGCATTATAAGGATCGAGGTCTATAATACGTTGATGCATAACAATACTTTCCTCCTGTTTGCCCGAAAAATCGGCCCAAAAGCTGACTTTGTGCAGTGCTTCTTCATTGCGGTAGTCTACCTCAAGAATTCTTTTAAGCGTTTCAAATACCGCTTCATAATCCTCGCACTCATCATAAACATCCGATAATTCCAGCATTAACTCTGTTTTCTCCTTTCCTTCGAAGTCTTCCAGTTTGTTCTCAAGAAAAGACACGGCCTGGTCGTATTTAAACTGCGCCAGGTAAATATCTGATCGCAACAGCACCGCCTCTAATGAGCTGCGGTCTATACTGTCCAATGTATCCAGCGTGTTTAATGCCTGACCATACTTTTGAGACTGAAACAATATTTCCGACTTAAACAAAAGGATGGCCGCTGAATAGGGGTAATACGCCAGGGCAGTATCGCAGGCTGTCAGCGCTTCTGTCTCGTTGTTATTGTTGTGGAAATAGTCAATCAAATATTCGAAGTCGTCTTCATCCAGAAAACGGGCTCTTCTGCCGTTTTTAATATTTTCATACTCTTGAAGTAATTCTTCAATGGATTCGCTATTGTCATTCTCCCAAGATTCATCGTTAAACATAAGCGTTACTGTTTTTACAAATTTAAGGGAATAAACTATTGCAGGGGTCAGGCATTTATTAACATTCCTTGATGTTTAAATAAAATAAAACTACAATTCATATGTAATTATTGTTGTG
>JBEBWN010000251.1:0-6237 GCA_040392235.1 Taibaiella helva
ATATTAATTTTACGACTTGCGTAACTTACGATTTATATTCGTAAATAATGCCGCCGGAAAATAAGACAAATCGCTATAGACTGCTATTCGCTTGCAGCCATAAAGCCCTATATTTCGCCCTTATATTCAAGGCGTCCAGATGGGCAAAGTAGAGATTCGAAGAAGAAAAGGTTCTTTGGCTTTGGATGTTTTTAAGAACAGGCATTCCATAGTTTATCCATCAAAGAAAGTACAAAATGGCTGTTAATATAAAGAAAGAACTCGGTAATGTCAGAAACCGCAAGCCGGACCTCAGCAATATGGTATATGGCAAGATTCCCCCCCAGGCCAAAGAGCTGGAGGAGGCCATATTAGGTGCCATCATGTTGGAAAAGGACAAGCTTTCTGACGTACTGGAAGTACTTCCTTCTTCTGAATGCTTTTATGTAGATGCCCATCAGCGCATATTTTCCGCTATTAAACGGCTACCCGAGAAGGGTCAGGTTGTCGATCTGCTGACCGTAACGGAGGAACTGCGTAAAACAGATGAATTGGAACTGGTGGGAGGCGCCTATTTTCTGACCAGGCTCACTATGAATGTGGTTACCAGTGCCCACGTCATAGCGCACGCCCGTATTGTGATGGAAAAATACATCCAACGGGAGCTGATCCGGATTTCAGGCGAAATATATTCAGCTGCCTATGAGGACAAGACAGATGTGTTTGACCTTATGGATAAAGCCGAGACTGACCTGTTTGAAATCAGCAATAATTTCCTGAAGAAGAACTATTCCAGTATGCAGGATATTATTGTCGAAACCATCGAGCAGATCTCTAAAGCCCGTGATGAAAAGGACGATGTTACGGGTGTACCTTCCGGCTTCGCTTCATTAGACGCCATTACCGGCGGATGGCAGAAAAGTGACCTGATTATCCTGGCAGCAAGGCCGGCCGTGGGTAAAACGGCATTTGCTCTTAACCTGGCTATGAATGCCGCATTGGATCCGCACAAGCCCCAGGGAGTAGCTATATTTTCCCTGGAGATGGGTAACACGCAAATTGTAAAACGTATGCTCAGCGCGGTTACCCAGGTACGCCTGGAAAATATTAGCCGCGGAAGAATGGAAGACTATGAATTTGCACAAATGACTCAGCGAATGGAACCGCTGGCCAAAGCACCTATTTTTATCGATGACCAGGCCGGTCTGAACATTTTTGAATTACGCGCGAAGTGTCGCCGTCTGAAAACGAAGAATGACATCGGTATGGTTATCATCGACTACCTGCAATTGATGCAGGGTACCGACAAAGGTGGTAACAGGGAACAGGAAATCAGTAAAATCTCCCGGGAATTGAAAATGCTGGCAAAAGAGCTGAATATCCCGGTTCTGGCCTTGTCGCAATTAAGTCGTGCCGTGGAAACCCGTGGCGGCGATAAAGGCAAAATTCCACAATTGAGCGATCTCCGGGAATCAGGAGCTATTGAGCAGGATGCGGATATGGTAATGTTTATTTACCGGCCTGAATATTATGGTATAAATAACGATGAACATGGCGCCCCCTTTGAAGGAGAAACCCATATTAATATCGCCAAACACCGTAATGGTCGATTGGATACGGTAAAATTAAAAGCGCTTCTTGAATACCAGAAGTTTGTGGAAGCACCAAAAGACGACTGGAATGGCGGTTTTAGTGGCGGAGGTTTTGATGACCCATCCGCGGGGATACGCAAAGACCATAACGATCTGGGCAATAGCAAACTCATCCTGACACAGGGATATCAAACTATGCAATCGAAGGCAAATGATATGGACTTTGAAGACGATGAGTTTTCACCAAAATCCAAACTGAAAGGCTTTAAACCACCGCCAGGTGATGAAGATGCTCCTTTTTAACTCCCTAAGGATCGGGAAGTCATTTCTAATAACCATATCTTCAACTGCATACCATGAGAGCCGTTATACAAAGAGTAACAGAAGCTTCCGTAACTTTTGTTCCGGATACTCAAGATACCGTCCGGAAAATTAAGAGCGGCATGGTCGTGTTACTGGGTATTGAAACCGGCGACACGGGGGAAGACATTGCATGGCTGAGCAGAAAAATAGTGCAGATGCGTATTTTCGGTGACGAGAAGGGATTAATGAATCTTTCTATTAAAGATACCGGCGGTGATATCCTTCTGATCAGCCAATTCACGCTCCATGCAGCAACGCATAAAGGCAATCGCCCGTCTTTCCTTCGGGCTGCCGGTCCCGATAAAGCTATTGCACTTTATAATTCCTTATGCGCACAAATGGAGCAAGATCTGGGCAAGCCCATTACCAAAGGTATTTTTGGAACTCATATGCAAATCGCCCTCGTTAACGATGGCCCCGTCACCATTATTATAGACTCTAAATCGGAGTTATAATCATCCCCTGCAGTTGCCTGACAACAGGTAATATCTATTTCCTTATTTTTGCAACAATGGATTCATCAACTTCAGCTGGCCATACCGCTCCGGTAGTTCCGGTTCCGGGCTCAGCATTAAGCAAAAAAGAACAGGTGGCAGGCATGTTCGATCGCATTGCCGGCAAATACGATTTCCTGAACCATTTTCTATCACTGGGTATTGATAAAGGGTGGCGTAAAAAAGCCATTCAATCATTAAAAAGCATCCAACCCAAAAAAATATTAGATGTTGCTACCGGTACAGGCGATCTGGCCATTGCTTCATTACAGATACACCCTGACCAAGTAATAGGCGTAGATATTTCCGAAGGCATGCTGGACATAGGCCGTCAAAAGATCCGGGACAAGCAGCTGGAACATAAAATAGTATTGCAATATGGAGATAGTGAGGCCCTTCCCTTTGCAGACAATGCCTTTGATGCTATTACCTGTGCCTACGGCGTGCGCAATTTCGAAAATCTTCAAGCAGGTTTACAACAAATGTACAGGGTACTTAACCCTGGTGGCCGCATAGCTATTCTGGAGTTTTCCCGTCCAAAAAAATTCCCGGTAAAACAATTATATCACTTCTACTTCCGTTATATACTGCCGGGTTTGGGAAAATCGGTATCTAAGGATGCAACTGCATATACCTATCTGCCCCAATCTGTTGCAGCCTTTCCAGAAGGAGCGGAGTTTTGTGCCATCCTGCAGAATTGCGGGTTCAAAAAGGTTGATGCAAACCCTTTAACCCTAGGGATTACCACTTTATATACTGCAGAAAAACAATAAACATTAAAAGCGGCTCAATAGAATGACATTATTGTGTACCTTCGTTTAACATATATGAAGAATATCATTCGAAATTGGAGGTTATGCATACTGCCGGTTTTACTATTGGCCTGTTCCCTGGTTTCTACAGGGCAGACGAAAATACCCAATATGCCCGAGCATGATGCAAAAGCTTATTATTTTGGTATCACCTTCGGGTTCAACTACTCTTCCTTCCGCATCAATCCCAGCAAAAGTTTCACGGAAAATGACACTTTTTATATGGTTCAAGCCGGGTTTAAACCAGGCTTTAACCTTGGCATTATGGGGAATTTGCGGGTATCTAAGTTTATCGACCTTCGCTTCATTCCCTCCCTTGTTTTTGCCGAAAAGCAAATCAGGACGCTAGATATGGAAAAGATTGAGGAAACCCGCAGCATTGAGTCTATATATATGCAATTACCTTTGCAATTGAAGTTCAAAAGCGACCGCATCGGCAACTTCCGTTTCTACGGGCTTTTAGGTGGTAAATTCGACTATGACTTATCGGCCAATGCACGCAGCCGCAGACAGGATGAATGGATCAGGGTAAGCCCTATAGATGTGGGTGCAGAAGTCGGCATCGGGTTTGAGTTCTTTTATCCCAATTTTATCTTCACCCCGGAAATCAAACTCAGCCAGGGGTTCATCAATACCAATTATAAAGATCATCGCATACCGCTGTCTAATGCCATTGACCGTATGACTACCCGTATGATTGTTATTTCCATTCATCTACAGGGTTAAGTATACCTTGTATTACCAGCCGGTCGAATCTGATAATTATCCGCAATCTTATTATTCCTTTAAACTATGGACAGGATTTGTCTATGGGCATTTTAGGTGTTAAATTTGTACTCCTTGCTTCCCGTATGAACCTTTTATACGGTTTAGCATTATTAATCTTCTATCTTTTCATTTTAAATTAATACGATCATGGCACACACACTTCCTGCATTGCCTTACGCGCATAATGCACTTGAACCGCATATTGACGCTCAAACCATGGAGATTCACCATGGCAAACATCACCAGGCTTATGTAGATAATTTAAACAAAGCTATTGAAGGAACAGATGCCGCAGACCTTTCGTTGGAAGAGCTGATGAAAAATATTTCCAAATATCCTGCTGCCGTACGCAACAACGGCGGAGGTCATTTTAATCACAGTTTGTTCTGGACGGTATTGGGCCCTGAGCATAGTGCGCAACCTTCAGGAAAACTGGCGGAGGCTATCCAAGCTGCATTTGGCGACCTGGACACACTTAAAGAGAAAATAAATACCGCCGGCGCCACCCGTTTTGGCAGTGGTTGGGCCTGGTTGATAGTAAAAGATGGCAAACTTGAAGTAACATCTACACCGAACCAGGATAATCCGTTAATGGATGTCGCAGAAGTAAAGGGCACACCTATTTTCGGTATTGACGTTTGGGAACATGCTTACTACCTGAAGTACCAAAACAAGCGCCCTGATTATTTAAAAGCAGTTTGGAGTGTTGTAAACTGGGATGAGGTGGCCAAACGGTATGAAGCTGCCCTGTAAATAACAGGTAAGCGAAAGCTATCCACAATTAAGCGGAATAAGGTCATATAAAAATCCCCGGTTTTAAAGCCCGGGGATTTTTGTTTAGCAGATCGGTCTAGCCTTAAGTTAAACGTAAAAACGGCGCAACCAAAAAGAAAGCCGGACCGCACTCATTAGTGTTATTGCTCTATAAAAGAGATCACTTCGTCAATAACTTTAGAGAGCATGGAAACATCCTGACCTCCGGCAGTTGCCAGGTTTTTCTGACCGCCACCGCCACCTTTGATTAAAGGTGCGACTATATTCTTCACCATTTTACCGGCATCCCATCCAGTAACCGATGCTATATGCTCGCTGATGCCAATTGCCACAGCCGGCTTTCCGCTAATATTAGCGCACAAAACTACCAGGTGGTCCCCAAGAGTATTTTTCAGATCGAAGCATAACTTTTTCAAATGATCGGCATTATCCACTGTAATAATCTCGCCGATGAACGCAAGGGAAATACTTTGTCCATCCATTGCCTTCGCGGTGCGGCTTACAGCCTTTTGCTCCAGTTCGCTCCGTACGATAGTCAATTGCCGTGCCTCCAGGCTTTCGACCTTTTTTTCCAGAACCGCTTTATCTTCCAACAGCTTTTCGATAGCTTTTAAAGGATCTTTTGCTTTAAGCAGTTCAGCAATTTGCTTATTTTGGCCAACCTTATCGGCGAAATATTGTATAGCGCCAGGTCCGGTAAGTGCTTCTATACGCCGTACGCCCGCAGCTACAGCACTTTCGGCCACTATAGAAAATACACCTATCATTCCGGTATGACCCACATGAGTGCCGCCACAAAGTTCTATGCTATACTCAGGGTCGATGATTACCGTACGTACCGTATCGCCGTACTTCTCGCCGAACAAAGCCATAGCGCCCATTGCAATCGCCTCGTCTTTAGGCATTTCTTTAATGATCACCGGAATATTTTCCCTCATCTTCTCGTTTACCAACTGTTCCACCTGGCGAAGCTCCTCATCTGTCATCTTGGCAAAATGAGCAAAATCGAAACGCAGTGTATGAGGTGCGACCAAAGAGCCCTTCTGCGCCACATGATTACCTAACACAGCTCTTAAAGCGGCATGCATCAGGTGCGTTGCCGTATGATTGTAGGAAACGAGCATTCTGCGGTCCCAATTCACTTTGGCCACAACTGCCGCCTGCGGATTATCCGGAAGGTGGTTGGTAAAATGTATAATTAAATTATTCTCTTTCCGGGTATCCACCACGGCAATCTCTTCTTCGCCAAAAACCAGCACCCCGGTATCCCCTACCTGGCCACCACTCTCCGCATAAAAAGGTGTAGTTTCCAGCACAATCTGAAATTGCTCTTTACCTTTTGATGCCACTTTCCGGTAGCGGGCTATCCTGGTCTCCACCAGCAAATCGGCATAGCCCACAAAATCAGTCCGGTCAGTTTCGTGCACGGTTACCCAGTCTTCCGTATCAATGGCA
>JBEBWN010000252.1:0-6229 GCA_040392235.1 Taibaiella helva
CTTTTAACGTGTAAGCTTGATACCATAATTAAAAAATTTAAATTAACTTATAAAGAGAGAACCGGATACGCCGGGTAAATTCCATAAAAAAGCAGTATTGTTTTACATTGTATTTACTGTTCTTTTGCATCGATTATTTCTGTAAATTTAGACAGCGTTTGAAGGTTATGCAAGCGATGTTATACCCTTTTTCCGGAGGGTATATATTCCTTATCTTTAATACAAGATAAAATGAGCTATATTAAATGGGAGCGGTTTCCGGGGGTGATATTAGTACTTGTTCTTATTGCCGCATGCCACACTAAGGAAGAGGGCAGGTCATCAATCACGATACAGGAGCCGGCACACGGCATCGAAAATCCTTTCGGTCAATACTATTCCTTTAGTGACAGTGCGGTAGTTGCTTCACTTATGGAAAAAGGTATTGCATTGCAAAAAAGTAACGCCGATAGCGCTATGCTATACTATCAGCAAGCCTACCATATGAGTAAGGCCATTAATTTCCACCGGGGCACGGCATTATCCCTGCTCAACATGGGCAATGTCTTTAAACAATATAAAGGATTTGCTCCCTTCCAGGCCTGCTATCAATACGCATTAATATACTGCCGGCTTGCGGAACAGGAAAATCCGGATTTATACCTGGTCGCTGATGTTTACAGAACATTGGGTAATGCTTATTTCCACGAATGCAATAATGACTCGGCGATGAAAATGTATCTGTTCGCAGCCGATGCTGTTGTAAGAAAGAAGCCAATAGATACATTGCGGCTGGCACAACTATATAATAACATAGGATCAGCCATGGAGCCAATGGACGACGGGCATCAGCGTGCCATGTCCTACTACAATAAGGCACTTCAGTTAGCGCTATCCAGTGCCAGGGACACAGCCTTGCTAACCGCTGCTATCCTTACCAATATTGGCGCCATATACATTAAAAGGGATCAAAATGATTCGGCTCTATCGACATTGCAGCGCGCATTAACCCAATACCGGAGCGTTCGGGACACGGCAACCATGCAAAAACTATATGCCTCGCTAAGTGATGTCTGGTTACATAAAGGCAATAGTTCCCTGGGAAAAGCATATCTCGATTCCGCACTGGCCCTCGATCAACCGGGAATGGTGCAACAACCCCTGGTATTCAAAACAATTGCGCATATCTACTATCACCAGGGCGATATACCGAATTCCATCCGGTACGCTGAAAAAGCATTGGCCTTATTTAAAGGGCCGCTGGAAAAAAGCCGACTTTTTACCTACGTTATGCTGGCCAGGATGTACGATACAATAGGTCAGGGGCACGAGGCATTTTTATATGCCCGGGCGTACGCCCAACTGCAAGACAGTATCCTGGACGACGATAAAATAAAGAGTCTGAACCAGATAGAAGTAAAATTCCGTACTGCCGAAAAAGATAAAGACATTATACAAAAGCAATTATTGATTGCCCGGCAAAAAAACCGGATACAGCAACAGTATCTCTGGATCGGCGCTACGGTACTGACCATATTTTTACTATTGGGTATCTTTTTCCGCTGGCGGCATAAGGCCACTGTAGCAGAGTTAAAAGCCAATCTTGCGGGCGAAGAAAAGGAACGGATACGGATGGCGGGCGAACTGCATGATGGTATTGTCAGTAAGTTATCTTCCGTAAAAATGAGCTTTGATGCATTGCGGCCTACCGAGCCTGGGCCTGTGATCCATCCCGAAGAGTTTGGCGAGGCGCTGCAACTGCTTGAACAAAGCATTATAGAACTGCGTACTACCTCGCAAAACCTCCAACCATCCATCCTGCAGCGGGCGGGATTGATTGCCGCTACCCGTATCTATTGTCAGAAAGTTTGCAGTGTGAACAGCCTTGATCTCGACTTCCAGGTTCTGGGACAATTGCCCGAGCTGCAGAGCGATTTTCAACTGCATATATACCGCATGGTGCAAGAGCTCATCAATAATATAGTAAAACATGCACAGGCCAGTCAGGCCCTGCTACAGTTAAATATCTATGATGAACATCTCCATATTACTGTTGAAGATAATGGTATCGGTGTTGATCCGGAAAAATTGCATAATGCTACTGGCATTGGCTGGCACAATCTGCAAAACCGCCTGAAACTGCTGAATGGTAAGATGAGCGTAGAAAGCCGGAAAGGAACCACCGTATATCTCGATTTCGCATTGAGGGAGTATATGATTTCTTAAACAGATTCGCAAGCCAGGCCATCCGGATAACCTGGCTTGTGTTTCATTACGATGAATACAATGAAGCCCCCACCCTCCCCCAATTACGCGCGAATGACTGTGCCCGACATTTTTACCATGCTTTAGCCACGGTAAAATGCAAAGAACCCCTATCTGCCCAGGGTGTACAAAACTGCGTTCCGGGAAATGATGTGCGTTTAAGAAAAAAGCCCAAGGAACTTTAATAGCAATAGCCACAGGTTTCACCTGCGGCTATCTATAGTAAAGCCCTTCCTATTCCTGAAAGGGAAATGGATCTCGCCCTCTTGAAGCCTAAACCTCATACGGCTTTGCCGGCTGTAGCATAGCCAGACAAAAAAGCGGGCTTAGCTTAGCCTCTGCAGCGCGGAAGCTTTTTTTGTCTTGATATCGACCGAAGCGGAGATATCTAGCCTAATACTGGGCCAAGCCAAAATTAACACATCCGATACCGCCAGACTGATCATCAAACCATCGATCTCCCTTGAAAACACCGGAATCCAAAAAACATAGGAATACTTCCCATTCCCCTACAAGTGCCCTACACATCTTCAGGGAATGCATCCAATTGAGTTTAACAGCAGACCCTAGGTACACAACCTGGAAAGGGTTGAATATACATTTAAAAGGAGTACGACGAAACTTTGTACGCCCTATGCTCAGCCCCGATTGCTTACGGGAACCGGCGCTATCGCTATTTTAATAACTTTTCTGTCCTGATCAACCGGCCCTGGCTGTCCGATATTTTAAGCCAATACAGGCCGGAGGGTATTTCATTAAGGGCTATCGGCGCTGCACCATATTGTTGCCGCAGCAAGCGGCCATCGGCCCCATACAAACAAACGGATACGGTAGCCGGTGCATTGATATACAATACATCGGCCGCCGGATTCGGATACACCCTTACGGACTGCTGACCGGAACCCGGCTCTATATGGGTTTCATTAAGACCTGTCACTTTGTAGTTATCCGAAGTATCCGTACAACCGCGTTCATTAGCGACAACAACCTGGTAATCGCCATCTCCGGGGGCTATACACTTACGTTGCACGGCACCGGGAATCGGCAGACCATTCAACAACCATTGATAGGTTGCGTACGGTAATGTTGTGCTCAGCTCCTCTACATTCCGTGCTATTACCGGGGCAACAAAATCAAATCCCTCCACAAAAAAGCTATCTATGCGGGGTTGGCAAAAATCGTGGGCAATTACCCAGTAAGTTCCCGCAGAACGCACCGTTCTATGGGCAGACGTATCCCCGTCTTCCCATTCATACCTACCAAAGCCCTCGGGAGCAGCCAGGGCAACCGAGCCCTCCTGCTCGCAGGTAAAGGTAGTGCTCGAGGTAAAAATAGTATCCTTCCGCGTCAGTGACACGACCTCCGCACCCAAGGTATTGCCCGGAATACCGTTAAAAGTCCAGCTGACTAGATTCTTCTGCAAGTCACACGCAGGTACTTTCTGATCCGGCAGGTTAATACGATGTAGGCTCTTTTCCCCGGCATGCGCCAGGTAAATCACCTCGCCGTACGAGCGCAGGGAGGGGTACGTTGCAATCCGTGTTACTGCAGTCCGCGAACGCTTGATACTATCGATATGATCAACAGACAAATCCAGCTGGTAAATATTGCCGGGCACCTCTCCAAAATACAATTTAGAGTTGCCAGGAGAAAAACAAACGCTATAAGGATAGCCTTCAAATACTTTTGCCAGGTCGGTTATCTTGCCTGTAGCCGGATCAAACCGCCCCATCTCGGCCCCGGCTATTACACTACCAATAACGATTCTCCTTCGATCGGGCGACACTGCCATACTGCCGACGCCATATACGCCAATAGGGTTGCCTCCCGCGGAAATAACGGGAGCGGTATCTATGCCCTGCCCGGTAATATGATAGGCCCTGAACTCGCTGGCCTTTTCCAGGTGTACCACCAGCCAAATGTCACAGTTATCGCCGGGAACCGCCACCATAGCCTCGCTCAATAATTCATTATCCAACAGTATATTTTTCTTTCCCTGCACTACTCCGCCCATGCCACCATCAAGATCCATATCAACAATACTGTAAAATAAAGACCCGTAATGAATCTGCTCGCGGGAAGTTATGCCTTTGAGGGAAAACAGATAATACTTCCGGTCGTCGCCAATGACCGGTACAATACAAACACCCTGTGTTGTCGAATAATTTGCGGAAGCATCTATTTCCGATCGGGGCTTAAGAGGATAGCGCGCACTCCCGAAAAGGCTGTCTCCACCGGGCATTACCCGGCCATCGGCATTGTAAACCTCCCCGCCATTAGAGGAAAAGAGCAATTTACCGGTCGTACGGTCTGCTACCGATGCACAACCTTCGTACGCAAAAGAAGCCGTTTGTACGGGCAGGGGACCGTCACTATTGAAGTCGAATCCGGCGCCCATACCCAACGCCCATACGCTATTGGCTTTTAAGAATTCCGGCCGCTGGCTGTAATAAGGCTGAGCAAAAGCAGGTATACCGAAAAAAGCAACGATGAAAATAGTACATAATAATCTCATAGGAATCGCCAGAAATGTTAGTTAGAGTCCAAATAATCAATCAAAAGCAAAAGTTAAAGGTTAAAAATTAAAGCGCAAAATTTTAAGTAAAAAAAGGTTACGAACAGCACCTGTTGGGTTACGAACAGGGTCATTCAATCGACGTTTATAGATATAACCGCTAAATATTCCGTTCTTTTGTAAATTGCCATTTACTCATACTTCAATATTATTTGATGCATATGACGACATTGATTGTAGGCGCCAGCGGAGCCACCGGGAAGTTGCTGGCAGACCGCCTGCTAAACGCCGGTCAACACCTTAAAGTAATAGTGCGCCGTACCAGCCGGATCCCGGATTATTGGCAGGATGCCCAAAATATAACCATCATCAGAGAAGATAATATTACTATGATAGATGCCGATACTATTGCCGGTTATCTTGCAGATTGTGATGCGGTAGCCCTCTGCCTGGGGCATACATTAAGCTGGAAAGGTATTTATGGAAAGCCCCGCAAACTCGTTGCCGATATGGTGCAACTGCTCTGCTCCGGTATTATCAAAAATACACCAGGCAAACCCCTCCGTTTTATATTAATGAATACGGCAGGCAATAGCAACGGGGATATAAGCGAGCCTCTTTCCCGGAAAGAAAAATGGGTACTGGCATTATTACGGCTGCTGCTGCCCCCCCATACGGACAATGAAAAAGCAGCAGATTACCTGCGGACTGTTATAGGCCAGGACCATCGCTTTATAGAATGGGCCGTTGTCCGCCCGGACAACCTTATCGATGAAAGCAATGTATCCGCTTATTCTGTACATAAGTCGCCTGTCCGGAGCGCCCTGTTCGATGCCGGTAAAACAAGCCGCATAAATGTAGCTTCTTTTATCCAGGACCTGCTGACCGATGAAACCACTTTCCGCAAATGGAAAGGCCAGATGCCGGTCATATATAATGACTAAGCAGGATACCCAATAAACCCGGAAGAATCCCGACGGATTTCCGTTATCACCCTTACCTTCTACTTTGTCGCCCCGGCATAAAGCACCGGGAACCCAGTGTCGCAGCAAACGAAAGCACCCCAGCCCTTCGACGGGCTCAGGACAGCAAGGAAATCATATGTCCGGAACAGGCAGGCTGACAATGCGTAGTGTAATTTATTTAGGTCTTGCTGATTAACTGGCATCCAATTGAATTTCAACATAGCAACTGTAAAAATTTCCCAATGTAATACAGAGTGAAAACATCGCAAAGCCAGTAAAATGGTTTATAAAGCTTGCAGCAACATAAAATAATATAAGCCCTTCCTTTTCCTGAAACGGAAATGAATTTCCCCCTCTGGAAGCCTAAATTCCATACGGCTATGCCGGCTGTAGCATAGCCAGACATTGGATCTTTCCTAATCATCTAACCTCGTATAGCCGATACTTTAACTATATTGGGGGATGCACCCAATTGAGTTTAACAGCAGACCCTATTTAAGAATGC
>JBEBWN010000253.1:0-6226 GCA_040392235.1 Taibaiella helva
TGAAGTGCAATTTGCGGAATGTGAATACTAAGTGTCTAATAATGGGATGGGGAATAGTTTTTTCATAATGAGGAATTGTACGCGACGAAAATAATATATTTTGTTAAAACGTGATGTAGTTAAGAAAATAATATTGAATAAATAAATTTTTATCAATGGCTTATGTTTTCGATCCTTTTTCACAATATGGGATTGTTGCTATTTCGGATGTTAAAAAGGAGGTTTCCGACCTGTTTTTATCAGAAAAGGTTACCTTTGTCTTATTGAGTAATGCTAAAATTTTTTTTAATGGCTATATTATCAGTGAATCCAGTGATGTTGATATCTATGCCGAGTGGGATGGAGTGGCTTTGGATAGTGTTAGTTGTCATCATATTATTTGGTGGCCGTAAGATCCCGGAATTGGCCAGGGGCATAGGTAAGGGTATCCGCGAATTCAATGATGCCAAGGATGGTATCAAGAAGGAGATCGAAACTGGAATGAAAGACAATAATTCCTCCCAACAAGCTACTTCAGCTTCTCCTAATCAAAAACAACATAGCGCTTGATCCGTAGATCAGCGTTCTTTTCAATTGCAAAATAGCAGTTCAATGCTGTTTTGCGGTTTGTTTTGTACATAAGTACTACTATTGTTTTATTATTATAAAGCAACCGGGTATTGCCGGTTGACCTGTGTAAACTAAAAAGATAGTATTTGCCCATGCAATTAAGAAGTTTTTTATGTGTCGTATGGATAGCGTCGCCTTTTGCTTTAATGGCTCAGGGACCGCGGGTGGTGAGTGACGGGAAGCGCATTGCAATGCGGGAATCTTCCGGTATGCGGACTGACGGAGTCGCAACTCCTCCTGTTTTGCTGGATAGCATTGCACCCAAAGCAATGCCATTTTCGATTGCAGGTAACGATAAGACAATAAGCACCAATAGCAGTTCTTCAGAGAGTAAGGAGCGCGGGCGCGCATTGTCTGGCCAGGGTCGGGAGAAAACCAGTGGCAAAGCAACAGAACAGTTGTTGGATAACAACCTGGTTAAAAAACAGGCATTGGCCGACAAAACGCTGGTGGCAAAACCGCTGGAACGTATATGGGAAGAGAATGATAAATTTAAATCTGTACCACTGGCTGGGGAGGTCGATTACTATGGTAGTATGAATAACTATATGATCGATTACGTGAAAAAGTACATGACAAACTTCAGCAACAGCTTGAATATTGTTTGTGGTAGAGGTGTTTCGGCTTTTGAAGTGATTGATAATGTTTTAAAAACCTACTCTATACCCAAAGAGTTGAAATACCTGGCAGTAATTGAATCTGCATTAAATAAGAATGCCCGCTCTCCTGTGGGGGCTTTAGGATACTGGCAATTTATGGCCTCTACTGCCAAGCTCATGGGACTGACAGTAAATGGGAGACGCGATGACCGGACCGATTTGCATAAATCGACTCATGCCGCAGCCAAGTACCTGACTTACTTATACAATCAGTTGGATGATTGGTTGCTGGTTGTTGCCGCCTACAATAGCGGTCCCCGGCCGGTGTTGAACGCGATAAAAAAAACAGGTGAGAACGATTTTTGGGCTATAAAAAAATATCTGCCTAAAGAAACCCAAAACCATGTTATGGCGTTTGTAGCTACAGCCACCATAATGGAACGTTTAAATCATTTCTTGCTTCCGGGTTTGCCCAGCAACTTCGATTGGGCTTCGCTGAATGTAACCAAAACAGGAGTCGGGAATGAGCGGAAGGTTGCGGCACATCCTCTTTTATCCAAGTTTAGCGAAGAAGAAGTAAAGAAGATGGCATTGGTGCGTATAAAAGTACCCTTAGACCTGGAAGTGGTTTGCTCTGTTTTGTCGGTAGACCGCAGGCAGTTAGGCAAATGGAATTACGATTACTTTGACTATCTGGAAACCTATAAAAAAGGTAATGTTTATAATTTCCGGATACCAAAAGATAAATTAGACCTTTTCATTGAAAAGAAAGATATTATAGAAAAAGCATCGGCGCATATAAGCTTATAAAAAAAATTTCATCATTAATGTTTTTTTCGTACCTTTGCGCTTCTTAATAAAAGAACATAAAGATATTTAGTAAACAATGGCAAATCATAAAGCTACCAAAAAGGATACCCGTCAAAGTTTAAAACGTCGTGACCGTAACCGTTACTACGGAAAAACTACCCGCAATGCTATTCGTGAAGTGTTGAAAATTACAGAAAAAGAAGCGGCTTTGGCGCAACTTCCTAAAGTAATTTCTATGATTGACAAGCTGGCTAAGCGTAATGTTATTCACAAGAATAAAGCAAGCAATTTAAAATCGCAAATAGCTAAGCGTGTTGGCGCTCTGGCCTAAGCTTTCCCCAAGCATAGAGCTAAATGTGATACACTATATGAGAAGAGCAATGACAGACATGTCATTGCTCTTCGGTTTTAGGAGGCTATAAATATTTTTTATTCCCCCCTTTTGGTGTATTTTGAAAAAAAATTGTGGTGAGAAAAAATCTGTTGGTATATTTGCAGCTGTAATAGCGGCGTTTGGTTTGTTTGATTTTGTTAACACCAACCTTAATTACTACAATATGAAGCTTATATACAAATTATTTTCATTGTTGGCCTTTATTTTTTCCGTTGGAGGAACGCCAACCGAGCTTTTGGCGCAGAATAGTGAGAAGGCAATTATCACCAACCAGGACAAAACGATCACCCTTTATCCTATTCCGGCTAATACAATCATAAACATCCGCCTTTCTCCAGCCTTGAAGAGTGAAGTGGATAAAAGAGAAATAGTAAATTTGATCGGCAGAAAGCTTACAGAGCAGATGATTTTTGATAGGACTTCGACAGAAATCAGCTTCAATAACCTGTCTGAATTACCGCAGGGTATTTATATGGTGGTAGCCAGGGACAAATTTGGTAAAATTATCCAATCGGCTAAATTAATTATTAATAGATAGCACTTATTGTGCTGACGTGATAATGTTCTTTTAACGGAAACCGCTTTAGTGGTTTCCGTTTTATTTTGTATTTTAGAATTAGGAGACCTGTTGTATGAGTACACCACTGTTGTATACCCAGCCCATTGACGAAGAGCAAGAAAAGAAGCTGATTCTCAGAGAATATCGCGCTTTATTGCGCGCACTGAAGCAAAGGATAAAAAAAGGTGATCGGAAGATTATCAGAAGGGCTTTTGAATTAGCTGCCGATGCCCATAGGGAAATGAGGCGCAAGTCGGGGGAACCTTATATTCTGCATCCTCTGGCAGTAGCACGCATTGTAGTAGAAGAAATCGGGTTGGGGGTAACATCCGCTTGTTGTGCGCTGATGCATGACGTTGTCGAAGATACGGAGATCACCCTGGAAGATATAGCCAGCGAGTTTGGTACAGCATATTCACGAATTATCGACGGATTAACTAAGATTGCCAATGTTGTAGATATTAAAGCTACGGCATCGATGCAGGCCGAAAACTTCCGGAAGATATTACTTACGCTGGCCGAAGATCCACGGGTTATACTGATCAAACTGGCCGACCGCTTGCATAATATGCGGACGTTGAATAGTATGAGCAGGGACAAGCAGCTGAAAATTGCTTCGGAAACGACATACATCTTTATTCCGCTGGCACACCGCTTAGGCTTGTATGAAATTAAGACGGAGCTGGAAGACCTGGCTTTGAAATATACACAGCCCGAAGTCTATGTAGATATTGTAAAAAAACTGAAGGAAACCAAGCGGGACCGCACTCGGTATATCAATGAGTTTATTAAGCCGGTTAAGGAGGAGTTGAGCAAGCAGGGACTTGAATTCGATATCTACGGGCGCCCTAAATCGATCCATTCTATCTGGAATAAAATGAGGACCAAACAGGTGACCTTTAATGAAGTGTATGACCTTTTTGCTATCCGTATTATATTGAATTCACCTAAGGACAAGGAAAAGGCTGATTGCTGGAAGGCGTATTCTATTATTACCAACTTTTATCAGCCGAGTCCTGAACGGTTAAGAGACTGGTTGAGTATGCCGAAAAGTAACGGTTACGAGGCTTTGCACACCACGGTAATGGGGCCGGGGGGACGCTGGGTTGAAGTTCAGATCCGTACCCAACGGATGAATGAGATAGCTGAAAAGGGCCTCGCTGCGCATTGGAAATATAAGGAGGGTGCACAGACAGAAAGTAAACTGGATGCCTGGTTGAAGCATATTGGAGAAGTGTTGAATAATCCCGATACTGATACCCTGGATTTTGTCCAGGATTTCAAACTGGATTTATTTACAGAGGAAATCTATGTGTATACGCCGAAAGGCGATATGCGTGTATTGCCTAAAGGCGCAACAGCGCTTGACCTGGCATTCGATATTCACTCTGAACTGGGAGCGCGATGCATTGGCGCAAAGGTGAACTACCGGCTTACACCGATCAGCCAACAATTGCGTAGCGGCGACCAGGTAGAGATTATCAGTTCCTCTAAGCAAAAGCCTTCAGAAGATTGGTTGCATTTTGTGGTTACTGCAAAGGCCAGATCCCGGATCAAATATTATTTACGTGAGGAAAAGCGGAAAATAGCTGATGATGGTAAAGGCATTTTGCACCGGAAGCTGGATCATATGGGACTTTTACCTTCTGTACATAACCTGAATGAACTGTGCGCTTTTTTTAAATTTTCTTCTACCCTGGATCTTTACTATGCTGTTGCAGTAGGTGCAATAGACCTGAAGCCGTTGAAAACATTTACTATAAATGGTGATAAGTTTTACCAGCCTCAGAAAGAATTACCTAAGCCAGAGCATAAAAAAGTGCATACTGATCATGAAAAGGAAGTGGGGGGCAAAGGAGCAGAACTGGTGATCTTTGGCGAAAGTTCAGACAAGATATTGTATAAGCTGGCGCAATGTTGTCAGCCCATTCCGGGTGATGACGTGTTTGGGTTTATTACTTCCGGCGAGGGACTCAAAGTGCATCGTACTGATTGTCCTAATGCCGCCCAGTTAATGGCTAACTATGCGCACCGTATTGTTCGGACCAAATGGGCTAAGAATAAAGAAATATCCTTTCTTACGGGCGTAAAACTTACGGGGCTGGATGATGTGGGCATTATACAAGGCATTACGAATGTGATCTCGGGCGAACTTAATATGAACATGAGGTCAATAAGTATCGATTCGAAGGATGGGGTTTTCGAAGGAACGATTATGGTATTTGTACACGATCGTGAGGAACTCGATGTGCTTTGTAATAAACTAGGGAAGATTAATGGTGTAAATAAGGTAGAGCGAATAGAAGCCGGAGATGAGTAATATAAGTATGGGAAATTAATGTCCAACAGGAATAAGAATAAGCTGAATAACGGATGATGATATCTTCTACAATCCCTTTTCCACCGTTAAGCTGGTGGCAGAGTGCATTGCAAGTGAAAAAGGTGACTTTTGACCTGGCAGAACATTACCAGAAAATGAGCTACCAGAACCGGTACTACCTGGCTTCCGCACAGGGGAAGCTGTTACTAAGCGTACCTCTGGAGAAAGGGCGAAACCAGAGAAATGATATAGCAGCAGTTCGCATTGCCTCAGGAAATACACAATGGCAAAATATACATTGGAAGACCATTGTCTCTCTATACGGGCGTTCCCCTTTTTTTGAGCATTTCGAATATACGCTCAGGCCCCTTTTCGAAACAAAGTTCGAATGGCTGCATGACTGGAATCGTAGTGGTATTGAACTAATCAGCAGGTTTCTGGGACTTGACCTGTTTTTAGGGGAAACAAATGATTATATTCATAGCTATCCCGGTGAAATATTGGACTGGCGGGGCAAACTACGCCCTGCTGCTAATGACATGACTATACAAACAACAGGAGGACATGTAACTTATTACCAGGTTTTTGCTCATCGCAATGGATTTATACCGGATTGTTCTATTTTGGATCTCTTATTCTGCGAAGGGTTATATAGCAAGGCTATACTACAATCGGGTAATCTGAACCCGATTAATGCATCCGTATAGTAGTATAATTAGGGTCTGCTGTTAAACTCAATTGGGTGCATCCCCCAGTGTAGTTAAAGTATCCGCTATACGAGGTTAGATGATCAGGAAAGATCCAATGTCTGGTTATACTACAGCCGGCATAGCCGTATGGGGTATCGTCTTCAAGAGGGCGGGTTTCTTTTTTTGGGAGTGATGGCTTCGCTTTGATTACTGTTGGGTTTGATTTGTGCATGCATGCGGATTTAG
>JBEBWN010000254.1:0-6224 GCA_040392235.1 Taibaiella helva
CCAACAAAATAAGAATAAGGTACGACTGGTAAAATTAAACAAAAATTAAGTTTTACCTATTGAATTGTCAATAAAAACAAAAATAAGTGTTGGATAAATATCCAACACTTAAATTACCTGGAAATAATAACCTTTTTAGCTGTAATAGCAGCACCCGCCTGTACGCTCACCATATATATGCCATTAGGCAGGTTGCTCAAATCCATAGAATATGTATTGGAATAGGCTGAAGGAATCACATAGGCGGACTTTTGGGCACCCGTGATGTCAAACACTGTCAACGCCACATCTGTCGCCTTAGACAAATTCAACCGCACATTTACGAGACCGGAAGAAGGATTGGGATATAAATCTATAGAGCGGGCTAATTGATCGTCTAACTCGGCAACACTAACTTTATCCTTCAAATCCGAGCAATCAAATTTTGTTGATGGAAATTCCAGAATGTCTACATCATGTGGATCCAACCAGTCTTTTAAGCGACTTTGCCGTCCTGCATACTGGGGAAATGTAGCCTGATCAAAAGGATTTTCCCAGGCTGTAGAAAACTTGGAGTACAATGCTTGTATACCAAATTCTCGACCATCAGGACAAGATCCACCCTGACCACCTGATAAATCTCCTATCAACAAACCATTTTTATCAAACAAACCGCTTCCTGAAGAACCCTTTGCCGTCCCACCTTGGGTGTAGCCAATGGCCCAGTGGGTATTATTCATAGAAACCTGGTTAAAACGGCCATTTGCCTCTATGGAATTTGCCGTAGACAGCTTTTTAGCATCACCACCAGGATGATGAAACCCTATGTAAAAGTTATAGTCTTCAGTAAGCTCTGCCAGATTCGCTCTTCTGTTCCAACCCGCTAGGGTCGCATTCCATTCAGCAGGGATGGGACTTGTTAATTCGAGTAAAAGAATATCCAACACCAACGAATTCTCTCTATCCGTAAAGGATGGATTATTCGAGCGGGCCCGAAAATCAGCACCTGTTAAAGTAAAATTGCCTCGTGGCGTTTCTCTTGCAGAATCGCAATAGGGATATTGATAGTTAAACTGGAATACCCAACTTGCATAGTGTGCATCGTCTCTGCTATTCTCGCCATCGCAATGGCTTGCAGTTAAAAGATAAGGCTTACAAACGCCATCCTCCAGATTGCCCAAACTATTAATTAGTGTTCCCGAACAGCTTCCCCCATTGCTAAATATCAGTACCGTAGCATTTTTTGCCGTTAGATAAGGTTCGGTCATTCCCGGAGTGCAATTTGCATTCACATGACAAGAAGCAGACTGATCAAGCGTGGGCCGAGCCGCTGGAACATCACCAATGAATGCGTAATGCTGAACACCCTCCGCGCCACGGTAGTAGCCATAAACTTCTCCAATCTTAAATTTCACATTCCCCAGATTCACAGAAGCAGGAACATTCATCTCTAAGAATGAAATGTTTCCTTGCACCTGATGAGTAGCGAAAACATTATACTTAGAATTATTGTTGGACGTGAAAGCACCAAGAACTTGCTGCTGGTTTTCGTTGGTGATATATAATTTTACTCCCTCTGGCAGAAAAAACTCTGTATACTTTAAAGAGATAGCATGGGCTCCCAGCACTTCAATCTTCGCTCTCCAGATTCTATCTCCGTTGTCTTTATAAAACCACGTACCATCATCCAATGTGATATCTGTTTTTATTGTAGCTGCTACGCGGTAGGGCTTGGCAGCGCCCGTAATAGCATCTTGCAAGTCCTCTTGTGCATATTTTTCGTAGTCAGGAGTTGGTAATGCCACCTTTGCAACAACCTGGCTACTTATCGTTTCACTCTCCAGATTCATACTCCAAGGCAACCCCCCTTCGCTGATTTGCGCGTTTGCTGCCCCCATTGAAAAAGCGAGAAAAACGGCTAGATAAATTTTCTTCATATTGAGTCCTTTTTAGCTTCAAGGCTTTTTTTGAGCGTGTAAATATAGAGATAAATTGCCAAAGGCATCCCCAAGTCTTAAATTTTTCTTTACCTAATCCTTAAAATACCTGCACAGTGCTATAGCCTTAGCATTTCCCTACATGAAAATGTTTAGTATATACAATTTTATACCATAAAATCATTACATCATTAAATCGTAAAAGAAAGAAGCCAACAGTAAAAACACAGCTCCCTCTTACGCGTACATTTACATCAACTCGATACCTGCTCCTTTAGAAAAGACTTTCCGGCTGCCAATTTGCATGGGCACCAGTTGTTAATTAATTGCCAACATTAGTACTATGCAATGCATAATACCATACAATGGCCATATCTTTGCTTAACAAAGATCAAATGCACCATTCTTAAATCGGATTGCAGATATGAATGTGGAAAATACGAGTTCGCAAATGCGTAAAGGTGTACTGGAGTTTTGCATCCTTTCCATCATTAAAAAATCAGAAGCCTACCCTTCTGAAATCATTGACCAGATGAAAACCGCCGGTCTCCATATATTGGAAGGTACCTTGTATCCCCTACTCACTAGGCTAAAGAATGCCGACCTGTTAAGCTATCGCTGGATCGAAAGCACATCCGGTCCCCCCAGGAAATATTTCAGTCTTACGGAAAAGGGAGAGATATTCTATCTTGATCTGAAACAAACATGGCAACAATTGGCAGATGCCGTTGCGGGCATTATCTCTGACACCACATCATAAACAAGTCGACGAACAATAGCCTTTTCAAATATTACAATAGGTACATAATGAATAAAGTGATCAATATTAACCTTGCGGGAAGATTAATTCCAATTGATGAACTGGCATATCATCAACTGGAAGCTTACCTTAATCGGCTAAAAACCTTTTTCCAAAAAGAAGAAGGAGGAGATGAAATTGTACGGGATATGGAAGACCGTATGGGAGAACTGTTCCAGGACAAGTTAAAACGGAGCAGTGCATGCATACTCAGCGATGATGTAGCGGAAATCATCTCTATTATGGGTAGTCCCGAACAAATAGAAAGCGAAACTTCTGAGGAACACGGCGGTCAAACCAGCTCCGGCGCAAACCAAACTGGTAATACAACGCAAATGAACCGCAAACACTTGCACCGAAGTAAAAAAGACAAAGTAATCGGGGGTGTTTGTGGTGGGCTGGCCGCCTACTTCCGCATTGATCCGATTATTCTACGCGTCGCTATTGTGCTGATTACGCTCGCATGGGGCACCGGCATAATAGTCTATCTTTTACTATGGGCATTATTACCCGCTTCCGATGAAGAACATACCAGCTTGCGGAGAAGGTTGTACCGTAATCCAAAGCAAAAAGTAATCGGGGGCGTTTGTTCTGGAATAGCTGCTTATGCGAATATCGACCCTATTATACCCAGGGTAATATTTGTCGCTCCTTTGCTGGGCGTGATCTTCTTTAGCATTATCGACAATGAAATATTTTTCCTGCCCCTTTCCGTAGGTGGACTTCCGACTATGGTATTGCTCTATATCATTCTCTGGGCATCTTTACCGGAAGCTAACACTGTTGCTGAAAAGCTGGAGATGAGAGGCGAGAAAGTGGATGTGCAGTCCTTATCCCAAGCCATTAAAGAGCCTGAATCAGGTAAACAAACCATTTCGCCACAAAAGTCTGGTCTAGCATCTTTTTTTATTTTCCTCGTTAAAGCATTGGTCTTCTTTATATTGGGTATGATCCTTATTATTATTGCCGGTGTATTGATAGCTGTGGTGGCGGCTATTCTGGGTTTTACTCTGCCTTCTGCCTTCGTTTTTCCCTACAACCGGCTACTTACTGAATCGCCAACACAAACCTGGGTGTTGTGGGTCTGCATCGTTTTGGTATTACTCATACCCTTTATCACTATTATCCGGTTGTTGGTCCGCGTTGTGAGCGGAAGAAGCCGAAAAAGCAATAAATGGGTTAATATAGTGCAGGTAATGCTGTTCATAGCAGGCATTTTCGGACTTTTTTGGGGAATCAGTTCCATAGCCTCGGATTTTCAGTCATCTTACCGCAAAACTTACGCTGTAAATCTGCAACAGCCCCTGACAGATACCCTGATTATTAAGAAAGCCCTGATCAATAAAAATGGCATGGAGGACGAGGATTGGGATGACCATAGTATCTCACATTATAATGGCTTCCGGTTCCGGAATGACAGCACGATCGCTTTAGGCAACATCAGTCTCAATCTGGTGTGCAGTCCCGACAGCCTGTTTCATATGCGATTGCAAAAAAAGGCCCGGGGGCGGAATTCAGAGCGTGCCAAAATGATGGCCGAAGCTATTCCCTTTCGCTTCTACCAGAATGCTAAAACGCTTTTTCTTCCTATCGATTTTGACCTACCCTACCATCTTCCTTTCCGGGGACAAAAATTGAATATTGAGTTGCAGATCCCGGAAGGAAAAGTATTTCGGATTGATCAGCGCTTCCATTATAGTGACAATGATTGGGTCATTGGCACACGAAAGGTAAAGATCAATCGCCAATATTACAGACCTGAACGGGAAGGTAGCTATTATGTGATGACCCGGGAAGGTGTATTGGAAATAGAAACAGAAAAGGATTAAGTTGTTTTTTACGTCTATACAATAGAAAGAGGGGTGTATTCTTACACCTCTTTTATTTTATAAGGCAAGTCTTTCCTTGTTATTACACTCCGGAATGTCGATGTCTTTTCAGCTCTGAAAGCAAAAAGACCAAGTAATGCCTAACCTGTCACTAGATACAATAATAAGAATAGGAAAAGGGCTGCCCAATTGTTTGAGCAGCCCTTTTGCGTATCTGTAATAAAGTAATAATTTTCTATCCCTGCTATTAAACTTCACGGGAAGAACTGAATGCCTCCAAGGCATTTGCTACTTCCGTCAAGAAACTAGCGCCTAAGGATCCGTCAACAATACGGTGATCGTAGCTTAGAGATAAATACATCATATGCCGTATAGCGATCACGTCTCCATCAGCAGTTTCCAGCACCATAGGGCGTTTTTTAATACTTCCTACAGCCAGAATAGCTACCTGGGGCTGGTTGATGATGGGAGTGCCCATCAGGCTCCCGAAGGTACCCACATTCGTTAAAGTAAATGTACCCCCTTGCGTATCATCAGCCTTCAACTTAGCAGACCTCGCTGCATTGGCCAGCGCATTAACATCTTTTGTCAGACCCAGAAGATTTTTCACCTCCGCATTTTTAATCACCGGCACTATCAAATTGCCACTAGGCAATGCTGTTGCCATACCTATATTGATGTTCTTCTTAATGATAATGCGGTCGCCGTCCACACTCGCATTAATCATTGGAAACTTCTTTATACTATTTACAACTGCTTCTATAAAGATTGGCGTAAAGGTGATTTTTTCTCCATATTTAGATTCAAAATTCTTTTTGTTCTTTTCTCTCCATTTCACCAGGTTGGTTACATCTGCCTCAGTAAAACTGGTTACGTGTGGAGAGGTAGCCTTACTCCGCACCATATGATCTGCAATAAGCTTACGCATACGGTCCATTTCTACTATTTCCACGTTATTACCATAGCTCCCAGCCAATACCGGTGCAGCAACCTGATGAGACACTGTTGCCGCTACGGGGCTGGCTACAACAACCGGTTGTGCGCCGCGGTTAGCCACATATTGCAAGATATCCTTTTTTGTTACCCGACCTTCATTGCCCGTACCAGGTATTTGCTCTAATTCCGCCATTCCGATACCTTCCTTCGAAGCAATATTTAAAACCAGGGGAGAGTAAAAGCGATTACCTCCTGAAGAAGGCGCTGCCGGTGCAGTATTAGGTGACGTTTGAGTCATTGGTACGGAAGGTGACGTGGGTTGTGCCGCAGCCACAGGCTGCTGTGAAGTAACTCCGGACCCAGCGCCTGCTGCATCTATGCGGGCAATAACAGTTCCAACTGGAACCACATCGTTTTCTTTAAATAAAATTTCCGTAAGTGTACCGGCGGCTGTCGAAGGCACTTCACTATCCACCTTATCGGTAGCAATTTCAAGCAAGGTTTCATCCATCTTCACATTATCCCCAACCTGCTTGTGCCATTTCAGTACCGTAGCTTCCATTATACTTTCGCCCATTTTGGGCATAACTATGTCGACTATTGCCATAAAGATTATAGTGTGTTTCGAAAATAATGCTGCAAAAGTAAGGCATTTGCTCCTTAGTATGCAAACCTTATTAAAACAAAGCATACAATAAAACCTTAACATGTATTCGCCGTTTCACAAAATTATTTCACCAACAT
>JBEBWN010000255.1:0-6214 GCA_040392235.1 Taibaiella helva
ACCGTCCAAGTTTAATAACAGGCCCTATCGAAGCGTTGCCGAGACGACAAATTATGTTTAACTCGATATTAGTTAGCATATATTATATGTTAATAATATTTATTTTTGTGTGTATTTCTTTTTTCAAAATGGTTTTCACGGATGTATTGCAGGAAGTGCCGGATGTATGTGAGCTGCTGCGGGCATTTTTAAAGACGCTACGGCAGGCCTTTAAAATGTTGCCAGGTCTACATAAAACACGTTCCTGCAGTTGGACAGGCTTATCATCCTGGTTGACAATGTTGCAATAGGGATTAACGATGTTGCGCTGTGGGTTGACGGCATTGCACCGTGGGTTTGTAACGTTGCGCTGTGGGTTTGTAACGTTGCACAGTGGGTTCGTGATGTTGTCGTATGGGTTAATTAGTTTTCCCGGAGCCTTTTGTACCGTCGCCAATAAGAACCAGTGCGTTGCTGGGGTAGTTGTTTCGTACCGGGAGGTGGGCAATAATTTATCCCTGAGCGCAAGCCCCGTTTTCCTGCCGTTGCCCCTGTTGCCGCTGTCAGTTAACCTGGTCCGCCGCAAGGAAGAAGGATGAAGAGCAGATCGTTGAGGTCCTTGCAGCATAGCGGGATAATGTCCATCACCGGCAAACTTATCCGGGCTTAGCCGCATGATCTGCTACCCACAAAGTTCTACTATGCCCTAAGCTTCGAAAGGGACATTGCCACAGGCCGGAAAAGCTCCTCCGCCCGGCAAGCGGCCCGGATACAACAGCACAACTTTCAAAGCCAAGTGCAAAATCCGGGAAAAGAAGTATATCTGGCATGGGGGATTCTGTTTTCAAATGCTTTAAATGAATTTTGTACAATAGCTAAAGGGGAAGGGGCACATAGTAATTTTTGAACAGGAATAATATTGATTGTATTATTTGATTACCTGGCCGTTTGATTGTAAAAGAAAATGGCGTCCTTTCAAGGTCCCTCGGAATGGTTTTACTGGTCCTTCGAAAGGCCTGGGGCAGGCAAGAGAGAGGCTCATCTAGCCGGCTGCGCCTCCTTCTTGGCTAACGCCTATGTCTATTGCATTGTTGTTATATATTGTCTCATTACGGTAGCCGGCAAAATTACCCCGGTGCATACTTTGTTCCGGCCTGTTAGGCTATCACAGTGGCGAGAACTGTGTATTTCTCGTTACTGTTCAGGGTTTTCCACCTTAGGTAAGACTCTAAATCTTCCCGGGCAACAACCACCTCATCGGGCAGGACCATTCATTGGTTGAGTACAGTGTCGGATAGCTTGCTGAAGGCGTTGAAAGAAGCCAGGAAGATATCTTGGTTACCCTGTCCATCTTTTTGAAGCACCAGGAAACGATGACGAAGTTCCTCGAAGACTTTCTTCCAGCTCGCTTAGAAAACATAATTATTTGCCGATAAGATCAATTGTCATTGTCAGTCTCCTCTTCTCAGACGATGATTCCTGTCTTTTTTTAAGCTAAACAGTAAGTTTCCAATAAATTTTTTTGTATGTAAAAGGACAAAAAGAGAGGCTGACCTTTTGGGGGGGCAGCCTCCGGAATATGGGGAAAATTAGGTTTTTTTTTAAGCGCCGATCAGGTCTACGCTCCGGTTAACGAAGTCGGTCAGGTCAGCGCCGGTGAGCATACCCTGGGATAATAAAGCCAGATCGAAAGCCTGGCGGGCCAGCCTGCTACGGGTATCATCATCTTTTTCCTGAAGCATTCGTTGTATCAGTTTATGGTTGCCGTTTACCGATACTTTGTAATTGTCGGGCAGGTTGCCGTAGAAACTCATCATGCCGCCACCACCATTTTTGGCCATGTCTTTCATGCGACGCATAAACTCGTCCATAGTTACGGTAACCGGCATGTCGTCGGGGTTAAGCCCTGTAACTTCCACATTCATGGTAGATTGGTTGATGGCTTTTTCGAACAACTCTTTTACTTCCTTGCTCTGGTCTTCGGTAAGAACACTGTCTATTTTTTCTTCCTTGGCAATAAGGTTGTCGATAACATCTGCATCAACCCTTTTAAGCTGTGTTTTTTCGAGCTTCTGCTCCAGCTGGGCTATGAAATGGCTGTCGATCGGCGAATCCATTACCAGTACGTCATATCCTTTTTTCTCGGCAGCTTTGATAAAAGTATGTTGTTTGCCGGCATCATTACTGTACAGGTACACCACATTGCCGTCCTTGTCGGTTTGCAGTGCCTCTACCTTAGTGCGGTATTCCGGAAGCGTATTATATTCCTGCGCTACATTATTCAAAAGGACGAAATCTTTGGCCTTCTCATAGAATTTCTCTTCGGTGATCATTCCGTACTTTACAAAAAGACCGATATCGCTCCATTTGTTCTCATATGCTTTCCGGTCCGCTTTAAACAATTCGCTCAGTTTGTCGGCTACTTTACGGGTAATATAGTTATTGATCTTTTTTACGTTACCATCGGCTTGCAGGAAGCTGCGCGATACGTTGAGGGGAATGTCCGGACTATCGATAACGCCGTGCAGGAGCATCAGGAATTCCGGCACAATATCTTTTACTTCGTCGGTAATAAATACCTGGCGGCTGAAAAGTTTGATTTTGTTTTTTTGTATCTCAAACTCGTTTTTTACTTTCGGGAAGTACAAAACGCCGGTCAGGTTGAAGGGATAATCCACGTTAAGGTGTATCCAGAACAGGGGCTCTTCCGAGAAGGGGTATAGCTCGCGGTAAAAGGACAGGTAGTCTTCATCTGTCAATTCAGAGGGTGTACGCGTCCATATCGGCGCAATATTATTGATAATATCATCAACAACAATTTCTTTAAATTTCGGTTTGCCTTCTTCGTCTTCGCCATCCGGCTCACGCTCGGTACGGGTGCCGAATTTTATGGGTATGGGCAGGAAGCGGCAATATTTATCCAGGATACCCCTAAGTTTTTGCTCTTCGAGAAATTCTTCCGAGTCGGCATTGATATATAGAGTAATAGTAGTGCCTCTTTCCTGGCGGTCGCCGTCGGCGATTTCGAATTCGGTGCTGCCATCGCAGGTCCAACGGGCGGGTAGGGCGCCTTCCTGATAAGAAAGCGTATTGATCTCTACCTTATCGGCCACCATAAAGGCAGAATAAAATCCTAAACCGAATTTGCCGATAATTTCGTTAGCGTCTTTGGCTTCTTTGAATTTTTCCATAAACTCGGTTGCACCCGAGAAAGCCACCTGGTTAATGTACTTTTTGATTTCGTCGGCCGTCATACCGATACCACGGTCGCTGATGGTAATGGTTTTCTGTTCCTTGTCGAAAGATATTTCTACCTGCAGTTGGCCCAGCTCGCCTTTGAACTCGCCTAATGAGGATAATCTTTTTAACTTTTGAGATGCGTCCACGGCATTGGAAACCAATTCGCGCAGGAAGATCTCGTGGTCGGAATACAGGAATTTCTTAATAATCGGGAAAATATTCTCCGTGTGAATCGATATATTTCCTTTTTCTTGCATAGTATAAATATATAAGTTTAATTTTTTATTTTAACTGAGTAATACGGATCAAGAGCTATTCCATTTAGCCAGTACTTGTCAAATTGGCACAGAAACTGCGGAAAGGGATATCGCGGGGGAGTAAAAATTTCAGTATTGGATCATGAAAAAAGTAAATATGGCAATGGGTTTGTCATTCCCTGTCGTTATATGCGGTAAGATAGCTATGGCACGAGGCTGGGGAAAAGGGCAATTTAAGTTGGAATTGCGTTTGATTTATTCTAAACTTGCAGCATGAGTAAGTCTTACTGGAGACGTTGGTATTTAGCCGTACTACTTTGGCTCTTGCTGTTAATAATATTATTCACCTGGTTTAGCCGCTATTGGTCATGATGGGTACTCTGGATTGGGTCATTATGCTGGCGACCCTGGTTTTAATCATAGTATGGGGTATCTGGAAGGGCAGGGGGCAGTCTGGTGCAGACACTTATTTGCGTGCCGGGCAGCAAATGCCCTGGCATGTGGTGTTGATGGGTATTATGGCCACCCAGGCCAGCGCCATTACCTTTATCTCGGGGCCGGGCCAGGCTTATACCGATGGTATGCGTTTCGTGCAGTATTATTTCGGGTTGCCTTTGGCTATGATTGTTATCAGTATGGTATTTGTGCCGATCTTTCAGAAATTGAATGTTTACACGGCTTATGAATACCTGGATAAACGGTTTAACCGGTCTACCCGTTTATTTACCGGCATTCTTTTCTTGTTTTCCCGGGGCGTATCTACGGGGATCAGTGTGTACGCGCCCGCAATAATCCTTTCTACTATTTTCGGTTGGAATATTTACCTGACCAATATCCTTATCGGCGGGATGCTTATTATTTATACCTATACCGGTGGCGCCAAAGCTATTGCACATACGCAGAAAATTCAGTTCAGTATTATATTAGTGTCCATGGCTATTGCCGGCGTTATGATCGTACGTCTGTTGCCTGGTTCTATAGGATTTACAGACGCTTTATACCTGGCCGGTAAATCGGGTAAGCTTAATGTGATCACGACCGGTTTTGACCTGAAGGATAAGTATAATTTATGGTCGGGCATTATAGGTGGTTTTTTCCTGGCCCTTTCGTATTTCGGAACGGATCAAAGCCAGGTGGGACGTTATCTTACCGCAAAAGATACCCGTGAGAGCCGTTTGGGCCTCCTGATGAATGGCATGGTAAAGATACCCATGCAATTTTTGATTCTCCTGATCGGGGCTTTATTGTTTGCCTTCTATACAGTATGCCAGGCGCCCCTGTTTTTTAACGAGTCGGCTGGCAATAAGGTTGCCGCCATAGCGCCTGAGGCTTACCAATCGTTGTATGTACGCAATCAGGAAGCGGCGAAGCATAACCAGGAACTGGCTTTGCAATTACTAACTTTGCGCCGCCAGGGCTTGGAGCAACACCGGGTGGAAGAGGCGGCCTTGTTGCAGGAGCTGAAGAAAGGGCAAGTGCTGGTCGAAGCTCAACGGAAGGAAATGGCGCAGTTGATAACAACCAACCAGGTAAAGATTGCAGAACCGGCTACCGATACCAATTATGTTTTCCTGCACTTTGTGCAACACTACCTGCCAGTCGGGATGGTGGGCCTTTTATTCGCGGTTATTTTCCTGGCGAGCTGGGGATCCATTTCGGCGGCTATTAATTCCCTGGCTTCCTCTACCCTGGTCGATTTTCACCAGGTATTCTCGACGGCAACATTAACCGACCGGCAGCAGTTATATTATGGCCGCTTGTACACCCTGATATGGGGCGTTTTCAGCATAGCAGTTGCCATGTTTGCCACCCGTATGGGCTCGTTGATAGAAGCGGTTAATGAACTGGGCAGTTTGTTTTATGGCGCTATACTGGGTATTTTCCTTACCGCTTTCTTCCTGAAAAAAGTAGGCGGTAGGGCTGTATTTTATGCGGCCATAGCGGCTGAAGTTATTGTACTACTGGTATATATTGCCGGTTGGGTGGCCTTTTTATGGTTGAATGTTATTGGCGCCCTGGCGGTGGTATTGCTTTCCTGGTTGTTTCAGCAATGGCTGCGCGAAAAGCCAACCGGGACTTAGCCCCGGACGAAAGGATTGCTTTGTTTCTCCTTCCCGATAGTAGTGGGTCCGCCGTGACCGCTATATACTATAGTTTGGTCGGGCAGGCTGTACATCTGTTGCTGTATACTTTGCAGAAGTTGTTCATGGTTGCCGCCAGGCAGATCGCTGCGGCCTATGCTGCCATCAAACAGTACATCGCCGCCAATAACCCAATCGCCGGGTGTATAATAAAAAACGATACTGCCGGGCGAATGTCCCGGCGCTAAACGTACGGAAAGCTTGTCTGCACCCAGATCCAGGTCCTTGTTTTCTTCGATGAAGAAGTCGGCAACCGGCGTAGCGCCGAAACGGAGCCCGAAGAGCATGGCCGAGCCTTTGGCATTGGCCAGAACCGGCTGCTCCAGGCTATGTATGCCGAAAGGTATATTGTATTTCGCTTTTACCGCCTCGATACCCATAACATGGTCGATATGGCCATGGGTATTGATGACTTGCCGGGGAGTTAATGCATTTTGTTCGATATAATCGAACAGGATCTTTTCTTCGCTGCTATCGTACATGCCGGGATCTACGATCCAGCACTCTTTTTTTTCGTTGTATATGATATAGGTGTTTTCCTGGAATGGGTTGAATGTAAAGGAAGCAATGTGTAACATGTTTGCTGTGGAAAAGTGT
>JBEBWN010000256.1:0-6190 GCA_040392235.1 Taibaiella helva
GTTCCATTATTGTTATTTACATAGCTCATTACATTGCTTTGTACTTGACTCCACAGCGCATCTGCCGAGGCAAAGGCGGACGCACTTATACCAAATGCTGGAGTAAACCAATCCCACAACCTGTCCACTCCGCTTATATAAAATTGCCATCTTCCACTTGGATGTGGTAAGATCCCAAATCTTCTGTTACCTGCTACCGGGTGTGTTCCATACTATAAATTATCCATAAGTTACTAATTGTTTTTTAAGGGTTAAAAAATTAAAACAATCATGTGGATGCAATGTTAACAATAAAAAAAACATATTTCCTGAAATTCAAATAGAAATCTATATGAATATGTAGGTTAATTGGTAGGCAACAGAATATGATGTGAAATTGAATATTATATTTGCACGGCATCAGGACGTGATGGCTAGTGGTTTGTTAGGCAGGTAGTTCGCTATCTGCCTTTTATGTAGCGGTTGCTTTAAATGCTATCCTGCAACCAACTTTACCCGCCTGTCTTACGAGGGATTCATTGACTTTTGCTAAGGCCGCAATTTTTGATATTTTGACAAAATCGAATTCTTCGAAGAATGTGTAAGGTCGTATGTGTAGTCAAATTGGACTTTAGACAGGTCGATCTTTGCCCACTCATCCGGACCATCGTGTGTCTTGTGGTCTTCGATAAGATCCCTGATATTTTTCTCTATCTCGCCAACATCTTTGCCACTTGTAACGGGCATAAAGTCTCCAACGCCTTCAACGCGTCCATAAAGTTCATTTCCGGAGCTTTCCAATATTATTTGCATCTTTTTCATACAGATTAAAAAGTTCAGCGTTTAGTATCTTCTTCTCCATTGCAGCAATTCCGCATATTTCCAGAAGTTGCTCTGTATGAACTCAAGCCCTGGACCCGCTAATTAATTTTGCTTAGGAATGAGTTTCTTTTCAATCAGCCTGGTGTCAACTTTCTTGCGAAGCTCCTCTCTCTTCTTAGAAAGGTCTTCAAAGAAGGTATTCGCTTTCTTGTTATCCGGTGCAATTACTCATTTTTTTGAGGAAGAATAACATGTTTAGTAAAATTATAGTGCAATAGTAGTGACGAAAAATGAGAAACTGGAGTTCCAAGTTTGTAACACTTTTGTGTTAGCCCGTACCTTCCCATAGACGGACGAAATGGTGCTATTTCCCTAAACCCACCTCCGTTGGACAGTCAATAGACGTCATTTTTTTTACAATTCCGCTTGATCCCACAATCCGAGGTTAACACAAAATCAGAACCGGTAAGTAAATAAAAAAAGGGTCCTGATTATTACCAGAACCCTTTTTTGTGACCGCGTTAGGATTCAAACCTAAAACCTTCTGATCCGTAGTCAGATGCTCTATTCAGTTGAGCTACGCAGCCATTTCCCTGATGGGAGTGCAAAGGTAATTATTTTTACTTTTGCAACAAATTTTATTTCCTTTTTTTTCGCATGAATATAGAAATTTGGTCCCCCGGTAAGGCTAATGATGATTTTATAGAGCAGGGCATTCAGTATTATTTCAAAAAAACACGGCCCTGGAATCCAGTGGAACTGGTAGTGATGCAGGTCCCTAAAAAGGAGACGACAAATGATCCGTTAAGAGCTAAGCTGATAGAGGAGGAGATGATCCTGAAAAAGCTGCAACCCTATCATTACCTTATCCTGCTGGACGAAAGGGGTAAGCTACTGGATTCCCTCCAATGGTCGCAACAAATCCAGGCTTGTATGAACCAGGGCACAAAAACTCTGGTATTCCTGGTAGGCGGCGCTTTTGGTGTAACCGATAAAATACGCAAAGCCGCCCGCCAAACCTGGTCCTTATCGGCTTTAGTATTTCCACACCAGATGGTACGGCTCCTTCTTGCCGAGCAGATATACCGGTCCTTCAGTATATTAAACCACTCGCCTTATCACCATCAGTAAGGTACGGCTGCTGTTTAAATCATCTGCCTTGATTTAATTTCCAGGTACTTATTAACGATAGCCGGGGTCAGTTCTTGCGGGCTGGTCAGTACGGCAAGAATGCCCTGCCGGCGCAACTCTTTTACAATTTGCTTTCTTTCGTAGTCGAAGCGGTCGGCAATAGTTTTAATGTATATCCCTTCCATACTATCGGGCTGCTGTTCGTGAATTTTAGACAAGAGGGTATTCCGGAATATAACAATACACAATAGGTGCCGGGCAGCCAGCTTTTTCAAATAGGGCAGCTGACGCTCCATGGCGATAAGTGTTTCAAAATTGGCAAACAGCAGTAAAAGGCTTCTCTGCGGTAATTTACGGTACACCGTGGTTGCCAGGGCCTGGTAATCGCTATCCAGCAAATCGGTGGTTTGCCCGTAAAGCGTTTCCTGTATTTTCCCGATCTGTTTCCCATTGCGTTCGGCTGGCAGGACATCGTGCATTTTTGCCGAAAAAGTCAGCAGCCCCGCCCTGTCCTGTTTCCATAAAGCAATATTCAGGAAAATCAAAGCGGCATTGATTGCATAGTCCAATAAGGTCATCCCGTCAAATGGCATCTGCATTGTGCGTCCCTTATCAATGAGCGCATATACCTGCTGGCTGCGGGTATCGATATAATGGTTCGCCATCAGGCTGCCCCTCCTGGCCGTTGCTTTCCAGTTAATACTGCGCATATCGTCGCCGCGGACATATTCCTTGATCTGTTCGAACTCCATGCTGTGCCCCAGCTTCTGCATCTTGCGTCCTCCTTGTTGCACACTGTTGTCGCTCAAGGCCAACAGTTGAAAACGGCGCAGGAACAGGGTTGAAGGGTATACTTTTACGACCTGACTATGCTCTTGCCGTAACCGGCGCTCAAAAAAGCCAATGGGTCCTCGCGCAAACGACAATATATCGCCAAACTGGTACACTCCGCGGGACAAGGGCCTTACGTAATATTGTATAACCAGGTCCTGCCCTGGCAATATATAGACCGTTCTTTTAAAATCCCGCTGCTGGAACTGCACCGGCAATTCGTCGACAAGGCCAACGGAAACAGGGAATTTAAAACTACTTTTTAACCGTATTTCTATACCATTTTCATGCCCCAAGTGTATCCGCTCCTTCACAATACGCGCTGCTTGCAGCGCCTGCATACCAGCAAAAAGCATAACATAATCCACGACCGTCAGCATAGCGAAAACGGATAAAAGCAGTAATGCAGGGTACCATAGAATGGGTAAAAAGAAAGAAAGAAAAAACAGGAAGGCGCAGGCGGCGGCAGAGAGGTACCAACGCATTCCGATAAACAGGTTCTTCAGATAGCCTTTTTTCATATGGTGCAGACATAAAAAAAGCCCCGAGCGGGCTTTTTTTATCTAAATAATAGTTCTTTGCAATCTATTGTATCTATTTTGTCCAGATCGATGCATTAGCCTCGCCGGTAGCTGTTCCATAGTCATCCACTTCTCCGTCTGAAGTACTCACACGGTACATCAATACAAGCTTACCATGGGCACCATAAAAGGCTTCCGGAACAGCATAACCGCGTCCTTCTATCGTTTTCTCATCTTCACCCACTCTCAGGGTTTGCGCCGCTATATAAATAGTGTCCCCTTTTACTTTAGCGATGATCTCATCATTAAACTGGTTATTAAAGTTACGGATCTTTACTTCGTCGATATTATTACCATCTTCAACAGAAACGGCATACTGGGCCGGATTGCTCTTTGTTCCATCTTCTGTTACCCTCCAGGCTCCCTTAAATTTATCACGGGTAATAACTTCACAACGCTCTCCTTCGTATCCTGTCTGGCAGGTACAAGATCCGTCATCATTACATACACCGCCATAGGCACAAACTGTTACTTTACATTTATCTTCTTTACAAGATGTGAGCGTCACCGCAGAAAAAAGGGCAAAAACACCCATCGCAGTAAGTAAAAAAGTCTTCATTTTATTGTGCATATTTTTTTTTATTAACCAGCCATTAAGCCTCACCAGGATATAACCCGAAAATTGAAGGCTTAAAAATAGATAAAGAATTTGAAAGTGCAAATTTTATAGCAGAAAATCGCGGGACAAATCATACGTGTATTTACCGGACCTGCAGGCCGATATATTGACATACACCACAAAACAGAGATGGAGCAAGTTCGTTTCATCACCAATCGATCATTTTAATACGCATTGCTCTTTTTGATTTCTTTGGCATCATCCCGGATATATTAAATACCTATTTTTGCGTATAAAACATTTTCGTTGGCTACAATCAAACAATTAGCCGGCCAAACTATTTGGTACGGCGCCAGCAATATAGGAGCACGATTACTGAACTACCTGCTCACTCCCCTGCTCACTAATTTGCTTCATGACGCTTCGGGCGTTCAGGATTACGGGGACTACAGTTTGATTTATGCCTGGATCGCTGTTCTGAATATTGTATTTACCTATGGGTTCGAAACCGGCTATTTCCGTTTTTCCAACAAAGAGGGCGTATCCAAGGACCGTCTTTTCCAGACGACTTTTGGCTCCCTGCTGATCAGCAGTGCTATTCTCGTATTACTATTTTCCGCTTTCAGCAACCCGATAAACCACTTTTTAAATCTTAAAGGGCACCCGGAATATATTGTATGGTGTTTAATGATTATTGGCATAGATGCCATCAGCACCATTCCTTTTGCCCGTCTCCGGCAGGAAAACCGCCCACGGAAATATGCTTTCATAAAAATATCCGGCATACTCGTCAATATATTCTTCACATTGCTTTTTCTCGTTTTTTTACCCCGCTATTGGGCCAGCCACCCCGGAGGCGCCTTATCAGAGTGGTATTACAGTCAAAACAGGGTCGGTTTTTTGATATTGGCCAACCTGTTACAAAGTCTTTTTGTTTTCCTGGCCCTTTTTGCCGAATGGCGATCCTTCCGGTTTAAAATAGACGCTGCGCTCTGGAAGCAGGTCTTCCGGTTCAGCGCCCCTATGATTTTTATCGGGCTGGCCGGCATGATCAACGAGGTAATGGACCGGCAGATGCTGGCCAAATTTTTGCCGCTGGATGAAGGAAGTGTAAAGCAATTGGTGGGTATTTATTCGGCTAATTATAAGCTTGCGATATTTATTACCTTATTTATACAGGCATTCAAAATGGCGGCAGAACCATTTTTCTTCAATCAGTCGCGGGAAAAGGATGCCACCGGGTCTTATGCCCGGGTCATGAAATGGTTTGTGATCACACTCTGCGTTGCCTTCCTGTTTTCAGCTCTTTACCTGGATATCTGGAAATACATGATCAATTCATCCTATCACAGTGGCCTGGGCATTGTGCCCATATTATTATTTGCCAATATATGCCTGGGCATGTACTACAACCTGTCTATTTGGTACAAGCTAACCGATAAGATGTATATGGGACTATACATTACATTGGCCGGGGCGGCCATTACGCTGGTAGGTAATTACCTTTTTATACCCCGTTGGGGCATGTATGCTTCGGCCTGGACCACATTAACCTGCTACGCTTTTATGGTGGCGGCCACCTATATTCTGGGCAGAAAATACTACCCGGTTCCCTACCCGGTCAAGAAGATAATGGCCTATCTGGTTGTTATGCTGGCACTATTCTTTATTAAACAGGGTATTGATGCATGGACAATTGGCATGAACCCCTGGCCTCAAATTATTGTTCGTACCGGGGCAGCTTCCGGCCTGATGCTTCTATTCCTCTTGCTTGTTGTACGGGTAGAACACCGTGAATTGCGACAAATGCCCCTGATAGGTAAATACCTAAGCAGGATAAAGCCATAAGGGCAAGCCCCCCAAAAAAGGGGCGACTTCATCTCCCCCGACCTCCATTTCTGCCGTATGGTCGCAGGAAGAAGGAACAACCAGTCTATTCAGGGGCTACCGTAAAAAATGTATTCTCCCCCTTTCAGGCAGGGAATATTGCCGGCCAAAAGCTATTAAAGTCGCCTTGTTAAGAACAAGTGCTACAGCAAGCGAGGACAGCCTAAGGAAAAAAGCATTAACGCAATAATTCGCAGGGTTTCATCCCTGCAATCTTCTTAAAGGAGGTACTGAAATGGGAGGCGCTGCCAAAGCCCATTTTAAAAGCTACTTCATTGATAGAATAGCGGCCTAGTAACAGGAGTTCTTTGGCTCGTTCAATACGTTGCCATTGCTGGTATTCATGAATGGTTTTACCATACATAGCCTTAAAACCCTTTTTCAGATAACACTCGTTCAT
>JBEBWN010000257.1:0-6169 GCA_040392235.1 Taibaiella helva
ACCCTCTTGAAGTCTAAACTTCATACGGCTATGCCGGCTGTAGTATAGCCAGACATTGGATCTTTCCTGATCATCTAACCTCGTATAGCGGATACTTTATACACTGGGGATGCACCCAATTGAGTGTAACAGCAGACCCTACGTAGGCATAACATTTTATAGGAAGTACGATGCCCCGCAAGCAGCCGGCAACTTTCTGCATAGAAAAGGCTGTATAAAGTACGCATTCAGTGCCTGTAGCAATTTGCCTTACATTTTTTTACTACTGATCTTAATATCGCCGTCAATGGTCAGGGGCATACTCTGTCCGGCAACATTGATATTGCCTTTGATGTGCTGGCTGGTATTGCCTAATAGAATCTGTCCGCTCTCTACGTCGACCTGGATCGAACCGTCCTGGTTGCCGGTCATTTCGATTTCCATAGCAACCTGGCCGCCTTGTACATCCATTTTAGTGAGCGGCAATTGCATAATGGAGGACACTTTAATTTGCGCTTTACCATCTGTAACAGAAACTAAAGTATAGGTGTTCTCTACATTAACGGTTATGCCTGAAAAACCCATACGCGATCTTTTTGTCCAATGCTCACCGGCCTTAACTGGCTTGCCCGGGTAAAGATCAAAAGAGTTCTGCATCATTAGTTTAATAGCCGTATCACTGAACTGTGATTCTATTTCTGCTTTCGTAGTTTTATCGGTACCCGCGATCGACTGTACCAAGTTTTCCAAGCCTTCCACCTGGGTTATATCTCCATCGGGTGCCAGGGTCAGGCTGAATGATTTACCAATGAGGTTTTTTACAAAAGCCAGATCTGAATTTGAAGCGGAATCCCTGCGGGAATCATACTCATTAGGGCCCATTTTCATGGCTACATGCTCGTAAGTTATTTCCAGTTTTTTATGCTGTCCTTCTGTAGCGGTAACCCTATAGATCATCTCCATCAACATACTTTGCTCCATCTGCATGCCAAAGGAGTTTACATTCTGTTTTACCTCTGTAGTGTAGAGGTACCTGTCGCCAGGCTTGAAATTCAACTGCAGGGTAACCTGTGCCTGTTTTTTTTCCCCTGAAGGTCCGCAGGAAGAAGTGTATATAGTCAAAGCACATAATAGTGCTACTATCAGACACCGGGTTGTGGAATGATACATGGATTATATATTTAAAAGGTATTGTAAAGATATATATGCTGTTTGCATTCCTGAAACTTATTTATAGGAAACGTCGAGCCAGTAAACACAGTTGCTGCCTACTTCACGCTTGGCATTAACCGTTTTGATCTTTCGTTTGCCCCCCATACCCAATACGCCCTTTTTCCCTTTAAGCTCCTCACAGAAAAGATTAAGGTTGGCATAGGTCTTGCCATTACCCCTTACCTTAGTGTTAGCCCCTTCGCAGAGATATTGTGCAATCTCATCAACCGTTCCGCTGCCGTCGACAATGGCCTGGAAATTATCTTTGAAAATCTGATCGGGTATGATATCGAATTTTTTATTAACGGGAGCCGGGGCAGCAATACTCTGCTCTGAACCGGAACCTGCAGACTCATCTCCGGTTTTTGGATTGGGTAGGGGTAATGGAGGCAGATCTTCCGGTTTGGCACCCGCCACAGGCTGTGCCCTTACCAATACTGTTTTGCGGTATACCTTTTCCGGATCATTATCAAGCGTCAAACGGATCACATATTTACCTGCTTCCATGAAACTATATGATACTTTAGGACCGCTTTTTAAAGGATATTGTTCTTTTTCCTCTACTACCCACTCATAATGCTCAGCCGGCTCTCCCGATTGGTAAATGGATAGTTCGCCTACGGCTGCATAGTCTTTGCCTATAATAACCTGCTCCATAGTTGTGCCTGGCACGACAGGGTTAGCAAGCCCGGCACCTGTTGGCAGGTTCATCTGGCTGATCCGTATATTCATTGATTCGCTGCAACCGCCGTTTATTTTTACGGTTACCAAAAAATAGCCTTCATTTTGAAAGCTGTGACTAGCGTTCTTGCCTGATACTGAGGGCGATCCATCGCCAAAATCCCATTCAACCGCGGCGTTTGCCGACAGCGCCCGCAGGGTAAAGCTAAGATGTTCACCTGCATAATAACTATTCTTCCCGGAATGGTCCATAGTGCCCTTTACATCTACAGATATATCCGCACAGGACTGCTGCATTGTTAAACGAAGAGCAAATATGGCCAGGGCGATAATAAAGGTTATAACGAGGGTAAGCCATACGCGATAATCTACACCCATTCTGGTGCGAAAGTAAATATGTGCGGGCGGGCGTAAACCTTGTTGCATAGAAATGTTGTTACGGCTTGGAAAAAGAAATAGAACAAGAAATCATCGCTGCATGCTCATAAGTTGCATATACTGAGCATAGCACTGATCGTACTTGGCCTTCCACTGGCTTAGCTGAGACTCGTATTCTGCAACCTGCGCATCTTTATCGGCAGCCGAGCGTATTCTTTTTTTATCATCTTTTATCTCGAAATAGGTTTTTATAATTTCCTGGTACAGTCTTTTTTCCGAAATGGAATCCTTATCCACCTGTACAGTAAGTTGCTGCAATTTAGAGTCTATCTGGGCTTCGATCAGCTCGGGTTGCACACCCGGCTTATTCACAGAATCCAAAAGCGCCTTGGCCTCGTTTAAACGGGAAAAAAACTGGCGACCGAAATCTCTTTCTTTCTCAATATTCCCCAATTGTTCCTGCAATTTTTTGTTTTGCTGGAAAGGTACCCGCATGCCAAAGAATACCGCGATAACGATTAATGCCGTGGTAACCAGGTAGAGCACCAGGAAGAGGCTAAAAGCTTTTTTTCGTTCAGAAACGTTTTGAGGAATCATGACATTTATTGATTAAAGTTCAGCGAAAGAATTTGTGTTGGTATGGCTATCCGAAAAACCTCCTGCGCGGTTTGGGAGGCTCTACGGTACTGCCGGGGCTGGGATTATAACCTGGTTCTTCTTTAACAAATATGCCCGATTCCTTCCGCTTTCCTATAAATTCAAGGTTGCTCAATGATTCAAACAATTTGCCGATTATCTTTACAAAATGGATCACGTAGGCGATATTGCTGTTAATATCATTGTGATTATAGTTCAGGTTGGCCATGCCGGTTAGCAATTGCTCCAACTCACCAGGATTCAGCTCACACCATTCACTTAAATAGTTCATCAGCTCCTCCTTTCCGGAACCCGTGCGCAGATCAATAGTATTTTTCATAATACGGGCCAGGCTAACTAATGTGATCAGCATGTCGGAAGGTGGCTCATACAACTGTTTCCAACTCATTTGCGGTATAGTTTGTCCTATAAACAACAGGATACGGTCGCAAAGGAACATAGCCAACTCTGAGAGATCATTTTGCTGGCTCTTTTTAAAGATCTTCTGTACAATCTGTGCACAACGCAGTTCCAGGCCGGCAAAAAATTGCCTTAATTCAGTTAATAGTGCCACCAGATCGGGCGATGCCTGTGTTATCATGCAAGGCGGAATATAATCTTCATCCACCTTAATATTATCCGGTAAAACGAAAATCTTTCCTATGATCAGGGCGTAGGGGTGGGCAGCATATTGAAGGTACTGACTGTCGCCAATCAATGATAGCTGGTAAGAACATTGCGTAAAAGGATACCTCGCGGGGTTTTCCGAAGCATCAGGATTGCCGCAGGGTTGGCGGTCGAAAGGTTGCACCGTAATAACAAGCCAGTAAACCGTATCACCGCCCGGTTGCGGGCTGGGAAAGGACGATTGCAGGGCGCCTGAAGTGGCCGGAGCGGGCAGGCCCGGAAAGTTTATCCTGAAACCGCCGGGTGTTATAGCCTGTAGACTGTGTACAATTGCCGTCAGGGTGTTCTGATTATCGGTGGTTATTTTTATATGGCAGGTATTTTCACCCGCGGCAGAAGCCGGTACAATACCATAGCTTAGCGGCGACAAACGGAGGGAAGCCATGTCGCTTAAAGCCTCCTCTGCTGCATTGGCCTGGGCGATAAAATGATCTTTGTTGATCTTCATTCCATCCATCCAGTTAACCGGGTAGTGTTTTCTTGGGGTCCTCATATAGTCGTCTTTAAGCTTTTGCAAAATATTTACCGGGTAGCCGGCTCTGTTTCCATGCGCTCGCAAATAATAATAGTATTTTCCCTTATCCCTACATCATGTATCGTCTTAGCGGCGTTCAGGATACGCGATCGCTGATACCAGCGGGGCTTGGTACGGAAAACCCAACTTTGTACAGATCCTTTTTCCATATACTGAATAGGCGTTTCGCTTTGCAATTCATTATAGTCGTTAATAAAATGGTAGTACAGGTCGCCCAAAAGCATATCTTCCGGCGCTTTTGCGCGGAAAAAAGTACGCTGGAGATCCGTACCCTTTTTTGCTATTTCAAAGCCAATGACATACAAGCGCTCTCCTTCCCGTTCTGCAGGCAGTTCGGGTGGTTGCAAAACCGGGTATTCCCAGGTTGGGAAATGTGCCGGCGGTATATGGAGCGCCGCGGTAATGGTACGGCTTACCAATAAAGGAACAAAAAAGAAAAGCAGGCTGAAAAGCGTAGGATAGAAAAGGAAAGCAGGATCTTTCAAAAAATATTGCATGCAGGCAAAAAGCAGTACACTGAAAGAGAGCAATACAATACCATAAAGCCACTCGGCGGTAAAAAGTTTCGTTGTCGCTTCCCGGGCATGACTAAAAAACCTTCTGTGGGTCAGAGCGGGATGAATTATGCCGAATATAAGGCTTATAAGGACCATTAACCAAAAACAGACAAACAGATTTTCTGTAGTATAAGTCGTCGCAAACAGCGCCAGGGAAAAAAGAACAGACGCTATAATAGCATATAGCAAGGGCTTTTTCCCCAGGGCCGCAAAGCTGGCAACATATTGCTTTATCGCAGCGTATGCTGCAATAGCAACCAGCAGGAAAGGAGCAAAATATATAATGAAGGTCTTAAGCAGCATATATTATTTTTTCAGGACTAAAGGTAATAACCATAACCTAATATTGTGCTCCTGTCGTCGACATCCGCCGCCGACAGGCTTTCCAACTCAAAAACGCCGTCAATGTGCAAGGGCAGGAAAAGTTCTTCGAAGCGCTTCAAAAATCTGCCCAATGGCCCCGTCGGCACAAAATCCGCCGCCTCATGGTCATGCACATTTCCAATAATAAACAACCATTGCACTAAAGGTTCTTCCCAGCTATTGCCGCAAACAGTATCGATACTCAAGGCCCCCTCTTGCCCTAAAACAAAGCCCGTTGACGCAGTTTGTGTACCATACACAACTCTTTCCTCTACAGATACCTCTTTCCCCAGGGTCATAGAGAGGGCTTTTGCGGTTAAGCTCTTGTCGCCTTTTATCTGCTTCAGCCAGGGCATGATCAGCACAAGCGTTGCCGCCGCTTTGGAAGGCAAATCCGTATCGATATCCCAGAAACGGTAAAAGGCCTGGCCGGGATCGCCGTTCATAATACCAAATTCCAGCTTTCGCTCTTCCTGCTCCACCTTGACAGCATAATGAAACAGTTCCTGCTCCACCGGTTGAAAAAATTTACGCGCCATACGTTCTTCTTCCCGGAAACGGCGAAATTCATCAACCATCGTCCCAACATTGGGTGTTTGGTTGCTGCCCCTGGTTTGGTGAAATAAGCCTTCCGGCAGCCTATCGTAAATACCATCACGGTTAAGCTTTAATAGCACCGGTTTATCGGTTCCCTTTGCCACAGAAACCCCTTCAATATCATTCCGGTAACTTTTACGAAACGACCCCAGGTATTCCAATACCAGGTCATCGAACGTGAACCCGTTGGACAATAAATCTGCGCAAAGCGATTCTGCCTTTAAAAGATAATATTGTTCCGCCTTGTACACTTTGCTGGCTTGCATATTGTTCGAATATTTATTAAAGATAATTATCTTTATTTCCGATCCACAAAAGTATATAAAAGTTCTTGCCAAAAAATACGCGTAAAAGCGTATTGTTTGGATTAGCGACAGCTTATACCTTTGCTATGATCAAAAATATTTATTTCACTAATAAAAATTTCAGACCATGAGTTTCAAAGCAAAATTAAATGTGGCCGGCAAAGAGTATAACGTTCTTAGCGCCAGTTATGATCTGCATCAGGAAGTAGATGCAACAGGAAGACCTTCTTCTATTACAA
>JBEBWN010000258.1:0-6135 GCA_040392235.1 Taibaiella helva
AGTGTTTACTGCTACCACATTGTAGCAAAGGCAGGTCCGGCAAGCTCCGGCAGGATATCTCCACTGCGCTTTCCCCTTCGCTGCACTACGGCGAAAGCTTCGGTCTACATGACTGGAAATGAGAAAAGGATGGTAAAGCAAGGCATGGTCGTAAGAAAAAATAAGCCGGCATGTCGCTCACTCAAGTCGTCATTGGTGCGGGTTTATTTAAAAAAAAAAACGACAGCATAATTACCTGATATTCACGCGTCAAAAAATAGCGTCATTGGTACGCTTTTTTTGTGAAAAATAAGCGTCGATATGACGAGAAAGAAGAAAAGGATAGCAAGGCAGCAGAAATACAAAAAACGATACACTTGCCCATCAACACAACAGGCGGGCAGCATACCAATTCCGGTAATGTTGCCCGCCTGTTGGCGATGTCTGTCCATTGATTTCGCCGCCGCAGGAGGCTGTAGAGGGCGCGTAAGAGTACCCCGGCAACCAGGAGCTCGGGACCATAAACACCAGCAAACGCAATACCGCCAACAATACCAGGCTTAATATACCGGTATCTGCTACAGCGGCAGCCATTGTAACAAGGGGCACAAGGGTAAAACGAGCGCAGGGCTGCCAGCACCTGCAGTATCAGTAAGGCTTACCGGTTAGTTGAGACCGCTTGCCCAAGAGGGGCCGCATCGAATTGCCGGCGGTAGTATCATTGTCGTTTGCATTGTTATTTGTTTTTAAAAGTAAAAAAAATGGTGTAGGATTTATAGGTGTAAGGTATCAGGTACCCTGCTTAGGTCAAAATGGAAACGGCAACACCAAAAGCCACCAATACCTAATCTATCCTATCTTAACGGGTAATATAAGAAACCGGCTCTGACCAGGGCGACTTGCCCAGCCCGTTAACACTGCGTACCTGCACATAGTACCGCAGGAAAGGCTCCAGAGGCGCTAAGAGGTTGTTGCGTGTAGAGGTAGTCATAAATATGGCGCTCCACTGGGGTTCTTCAGTACCTTCCGGTTTTAAGCCATAGCGGTATTCATATAATAATACCTGGCTTTGCTTCTCGAAGTCCATGCGCATTTGCCCGCTTTGGCGACCTTCGCGTAAGGTCACATTGGTTACAGCATTGGGCACATCCACTGCTTTAGGATGGTTGTTCAGCATAAAACCCGAGCTGAGCAGGATCTGTAAATCGCCGTTTGCAATACGGTTTACATAAAACGCCAGCTGCCGCAGCATTTCGGCCAGTTGTAATTTACTGGCATTCTTCGCCGCCGTATCATAAGGGCTACCCCGGCGACGGGCAATAGACAATTTTTCCTGGAAATCGCGCCAGGCCGTGTCCACATCCGCTAAGGAAGGGAGGGGTGTGGTAAAGGCCGTATTGTTGGTCATGGCCTGTAATACGGTAACGGTACGTACCAGCAGTACGTCGTCTGAGAGCTGTTTGAAGCCACCCAGAGCATGTCGTCTGATGTTCATCTTTAAAAATTTTAGAAGTTAAAAAAAGAAAAGGGGTACCGCCTTTATGTAGTACAAATGTAGTGTGGCGCAACGGCGGCCACCAAATTTTGACACTGATTGACACTAATTGACACCGGTTGACACTCTTTTGACACTTCTTCTCCATTTTTTTGTCGCAAATTGCATAGTATTGACCGCTGGTACTTGTACTTGAGGGGCTGATAACGGAGCATACTGCAGCAGTAGTTTGTGACAAAGTGGTACTAGTTTGCAATGCAGTGGTACAACTTGATTGTATACGCATAGCCTTTCCTCATTAAATGATCCATGCGCATTACACAGCAGTCCTACTTTATTATCAGTGCATACCCTTCGGTGCTTCCTATGCACAAGCAAGGCCTTAATGTACATACCGGCGTCCATATAGCAGGCTATGGCATACTGTATTGGTGTATAAGTATGATATAGTTGCACTACCGTATCCTGCCGCTATATAAGCAGCAGGTTGAGATACGCCAACTTGTTACAATAGGTCCTTATTAAGAAATGGCGTAATAACAGTGTATACCAAAATGGTATAAGGAAAGAATAAAGGTTTATTGCCGTGTAGTAGCAGTGTAATATTTATGGAAAAAGTTACAGGAGTCGATAACAAAGGCGCATAACTTCGCTACGTCGTCGCAGTAGGAGATGATACAAAAGGATACTTGCCGCATAAAGGGCTGTTAGGGAAGGGCTTTATTGTATGATGTAGCAGCACCGCAATAGCCCCACAGACCTGTTGGGTAGCGGGCCAGGTTGCATGATAAGCCGACAAGAGCATATTTTTTTACATTCCGGGAGAGACTCCACTCTTCTTATAACGTACAGCGTAATCATTTTACGCTGTACGTATTTTTTGCCTTGCAATAATCCGGTTAATTTTTGGTTGAATTTTAAGGATACTTCCGGTTGAACGTAGACACAAGTCTACATGCGTCCGGCACCTGGTCTCCAAACCGGCGAATAGCGCTACCAGCAGCCTTTTGCAGAAAAAGAACAACAATTAACGAAGAATTGAAAAAATTCTGGAATGAATATCCTGTTGAACTCACCTACAGTAGTTTTACACTTCCACACTATTCCGCGACCCAGTGTCCACAAAAAATTATTGATGATGGCAATGAAAAAAAAGCCGGAAGAACTGAAGTACATTAAACAACCTACTATTCCAATCCTGTTACAAAATAACCACAACAACAGCAACGCACATATAATATTGTTCAATAAACAATAGTTTCGGATATTTACAAATTAGCCACTATTGTAAAAAGACAAGATAAAAAATGAATTTCATAAGAAAACATTGGTATGACTTGGGTGGGCTAATCTCCATTTTGATTTTAATCCTCTTATACAAAAACTTCGAGGATTGGACAGGCTATAAAATTTTAATGTGGTTGAGTTTTATTTCTCTTTTATTCCATCAATTAGAGGAGTATAGAATTGTGGGAACTTTTCCGGGAATGATTAACCGCGTAATGTATAACAGCGACTTACCAGACAGATTTCCTCTTAATACCAATACATCAGTTTACATAAACGTAGTAGTGGGCTGGACAACTTATTTCCTAGCAGCTTTTTTTGCAGAGAAAGCAATTTGGCTGGGCATTGCGACAATTCTGGTATCGTTGGGTAATACAATGGCACACACCATAGTTTTTAACGTAAAGGGAAAGACTATTTATAATGCCGGCCTGGCGACTTGCTGGTTGTTTTTTGCTCCTTGCATTTTCTTCTTTTTTTCAATCATCCATAAAGATAACTTAGTAACGAGCATTGACTATTTTATCGGCATTTCATTAGGTATAGCATTAAATGTTGTTGGCATACTTAAACTTATTGACTGGTGTGCCGACAGAAAAACGACATATATTTTTGAACAAAGGAACTTATTGCCAATGGACCGGCAGAAAAACAACAACAGCTAACAAGCAGATCGGGTAAAAGAACTAGTAAATGCTTACAAATCGGAAACCAACACAATTTATATACTGTTCCGGCAGCGCCCCAAAAAGATTTACCTCTAAGGCATAAATATAGCTTCTACATTAGGTACCCAGTCCCGCAGCTGTCCATGCCGGGATGTGTTTATCTACTCTAGTATACCTTTTTGCTTAGCAGCATTAATCAATGCCAGGGCATTATTGACATCAAATTTACGCATCAGGCTGGTGCGATGGTTTTCGACGGTTCGCACACTGATAAATAATTGATCGGCGATATCCTTATTACGACATCCGGCAGCAAGCATTTTCAAGACCTGTTTTTCCCTGCGGGTTACTTCAGGCACATAAGAAGGCCGGAGCTGGGCCTGGGTGATGCTCTCCCGGAACAGCCCCTCCTTCAATGCCGGCGTCAGGTAGTGCTCTCCCTGGTATAGTTGGGTAATTGCTGTCAGCAGCGTTTTTTGGGCTATATTTTTCAGAGAATACCCTTTGCAGCCTATTTGCATCATTTCCTTAACATGCTTAATATCGCCGGAACCGGACAGAACCATGATTTTTAAAGAAGGATACACCGATAAGATTTCCCGGGCCAGTTCTGCCCCCGTTTTATCAGGTAAATGAAGATCCAACAGTAACACATCCGGAACCGTTTTTGCCAGACCTTCCAGCAAATCCTTTCCATTCAGGTATACTCCCGTCAGGTCTATGCCGGGATCTTCTGTTAGCATCTGCTGCAGTCCCTTCAGCACCATTTCATGATCATCCGTTATCGCTACTTTAATCATTTATTTACCAATTTAACCTGTTATCTGTCGCAATCCCAATCTTTCCGGCTCATTTGTAATACCACTGTCAATATACATCAAATCGCAAAAAAGGTAGCCGGAATACATTTCTTTGAATTTATGCGTTCTCAAATATTAATATAAACAGTAGTGCCTTCGCCCGGCTGGGAGTCGATATCCATATGGCCGCCCAAAGCAGCCACCCTGTTACGGATATTGTCCATGCCGATGCCTTCTTCCCCCGCACGCTGGAGAAGCCCCCTTCCGTTGTCATCCACGGTAATATCCAGGTGCCCTTCCTTGTAACTTAACTGCACCATTGCCGTCGAGGCTCCGCTATGTTTCACCACGTTCTGTATCAATTCCTGTATTATTCTGTAAGTGGTTAAGGCTTTTTCCTGGTCCAGTTCGGACAATTGTCCCAGTGTCTGCAGCCGGATATCAATGTGTTGGGCTTCTGCTGTTTTCGCGCAATAGTCGGTAAGCGTTGGTATCAGGCCCTTATTTTGCAGTATATGCGGGCTTAAATTATGTGCAGTCTGCCTTAGTTCATCAAAGGCTTCATCCAGCAACCCGATACCCTGCTCGTATTTAACCATTTGCTCCTGGCTTACCGAATCTACAGCGCTCAGACTCATTTTTGCAGCCGATAAAATCCCCCCGATACCATCGTGCAATTCCTGCGAAATACGCTTGCGTTCCTGTTCCTCACCGGCTATCCTGGCCATGAGTTGTAAATTCATTTGCTCAGCTATTTGTATTTTTTGCCTTTGCCGGTAAGCTCTGCGTAAAAGAATAATGATGGTAAACAAAACACAGGCCGCTGCGGTAATAATACCTATCCAGATATTCCTGGTTTTGATGGTCATTTCTTTTTTAAACATAGCCAATTTATTCTGGGCTAATTCTTTGCTCTGCCTGGCATTACTATATATTAGTTCGCTGGCTATAGTCCTCAAACGGGCATCTTGTCCTCCTACAGAATCAAGGAGGCCCTGCAGTTGGTCGGCCGTATGGAGGGCTTTTTTGAAATCACCCTGCTGGACATACAGGTTTCTAAGCTGTTTAAGGCTGCTCATTAGATGAAGCACATTGCCTGAGTCCAGGCTGCTTAGTAAAAGTTCTTCCGCCCTTTTGTACTGCCCTAATCCGGCATAGGCCGTTCCCCTGATCTCTCGAACCTTCAAACCTAACCTTGCAGCAATGCCCGTGTACTGGTTCAGCGTGTCTGCCGCCGTAAGCAGTAGAAGTGCCTCTTTAGGGCGGCCATTGATGGCTAAGGCAGAACTTTTGTTGATAATACCCGTATAAAGGATGTCATATAATTTAAATTTTTGCGCTACTTGCAACCCACTGTCTGAATAAGTAAAATCATCTTTCCCCTCAATTAACTGCCCTATGTTGAGCAGTGCACATGCCCACAATTGACTATCCCCGTAGGCCACCGCCGTTTGCAAAGAACGTTTATAATAGTTTAAAGCCCGGGGTATATTACCCATTGTTACTACAATATTGGCCATGTCATGTTCAATCCTGGCCACTGCTAAAGGCTTACTTCTTGCATACCAGATAGCTTTCGTCCTGGCCTCCATTGACTCCGGATAGCGCGCCTGTTGGGCGTATAGGGAACCTATATTTTTATATAAGGTCGATAAATCATCCTGGTGCCGTTGTGTGTCGCATAGTAATATAGCTCTTTTAGCAAAATGGAGTGTTTGTTGCTGATGTTTAACATCTGCTGTAAACTGCGACAGTTCGACCAATATGTTTCTTAATGCTTCATTATCAGGATTACGCCAATGTTCCTGCAGTAGCTGCAGCAATCGCCTCCTTGCGCTATCCGGCTGCGTATACTTTACTTGGAGTGCATCCGTTAGCTGTTGTTGAAAGGATTCGCTTTTATTAT
>JBEBWN010000259.1:0-6123 GCA_040392235.1 Taibaiella helva
ACCCTAACGGCGTACAAATTTTAGAACTTCCTGCTCGGTTCCTGGGCAGTTTAATATCAGGAAATAGAGGCCTGGTTTCAAATCTCCGGTATACAGAGATAAAAACGCATCTTGTTCGCCGATAAGTTGGCTTTTTATGCGCTGTCCTACTGCATTACAGATCGTAATAGCAGCTTTGTTAGCCTCAGCGGCCGAGAGCGATACCCGGACATTAATATATTCGGCTACATAATTTCCTCCTACTATACTCCAGCGGCTTGACCTGTTTCTATTAACTGGCAGCGACAGCGACAGCGCCGTTTCAAGCTCCAGTATCAAGGGGGTATGATCACTCATTCGGTGTAACAATTGCCTCATTTCCAGGCTATATTCTCCCTCACATTCGTAGGCATCAATTCTTTGGTTTAGGCAATTACCATTATTGCCTACTGCCTTATAAGAACCCGGAACATAGCGCAGATTGTCTTCCTTAAAAAAGTTGTCGGACATAAAAATAAAATCAAAACGATCATCCAGGCCACCTGAGGCACCGCCTATACCAAAACCCTTGGTCGAAGAGCGGGTAGCTTGGGTATGAATGGATCTGAACAGATCATTGTCATGCCAGAATCCCGGTTGTTGAATCGGATCGGCCATGACATTAATATTATTAGTATCTGTTATTTTCCGGTAAGCAGGTTCCGCATCCGAGTAAAAATTAAAATCGCCTCCGAACAGGACGAAGTGGTGCCTGGGTAGTTTATTAACCACCCGAAGGAAAGTATCAGCCATATCCGATCTGAGTTTTTGATTGGCCAGCCCTTCGCTGGATTTAAAATGGGCTATAAAAACATCTATAAAAACGGTATCGCTTTTTGTGTAATCGGCGTGAAGTACAAAAGTATAGTGGTTGATATCCCGGACTGCAGTCGGATAAGCCCGTTGCTGTATCAGCGAGAGTTTTTGCGCATTATAAAATACCATTTGCTGTAAAGGATCGGAAACATCGGTACGGGTTGGGATGAATTGCGCCCGTTTATAGGATGCACCTAAAGGCGCTAAAGAATGATCCAATATCCTATCGGCCCCATATTCCGACGTCAGCTCGCAGACCATGAGCAGGTCTGGTGGGCTTTCGCCAAGAATGTCTTTTAGTATATATTCCCGTTTTGAAGGTGGATTTTCAGGAAAGCGGTAGAGGTTATAGAACATAACACCTATTCGTCCCTGGGCGGATAGTGTCAAGGCATATAGCATGCATACCATTGCATAAAAAGTAGTTTTCATGTGGTAGGTAGTATTATATGAATATGTCAGTATTGGTCGTTCAACAATAATTTGCAGAAACAGGCCCTTACAAATATAAGGGTTTTTTAAATTATCATATTTCCGTTATCCGTACATCTTTCTTCTGCTAGACAAGCTCAATCTTGCCCGTTTCCCGGCCTTTCACACTTTAAAGATAATAATATTAGTTATCGACATTAAAAATAAAGATTAACTTTAGCTGACGTTAACAGCAGGAATGCTTAAAGAATGCACGAAAACCGAGGCTGATGCGCAATACTTTTATCTGTTTAGTATATTTATTGACCACCGTTTTTTCGCAACGGCTTTCTGCGCAGGGTTTACATTTTTCGCAATACGGCAACACGCCCCTTTTGTTAAGTCCGGCCAATACCGGTCTCATGCCGGAAAGTGATTACCGCATAGGGGCTAATTACCGGAATCAATGGAGCGGGTTACCTGTTCCTTTCCGTACTATTTCTGCCTTTAGCGATTTTCAACTCTTACGCAATACAAACCATACAAACTGGCTGGGTATCGGAGGCGCTTTTTTCAGCGACCGGGCAGGCAATGGCAACTTAGCCCTGGTTAAAGGGCAGTTATCTGCCGCCTATCATGTTCAGCTGAATGACTACAATATGATCTCTGTTGGATTGGGAGCCGCCTTGGTGCAGCGCAGCGTCGATTATACCAAACTCACTTTTGATACCCAATGGGATGGGTTTACTTTCGACCCCAGCCAGGCAAATGGCGAAAACTATGCCTTTCAAAAAACCTCCTATGCAGATATCACTGCAGGTGTGAATTATGCTTTTTTTCCTAACGAAAATGTCTATGTAAAGTTAGGTGCCGGGGTATTGCATATTAACCGCCCGACAGAGAGTTTTTACAAAATGGACAACCGGTTGGGAATTCGTCCTACCGCCAACCTGGATATGTTATTTAAAATGAGCGATTCCTGGATCGTTAATGTATCAGGCTATTATACGCAGCAGAAAAATGCTTCGGAAGCAGTAATGGGTGCTGACCTTACCTATAATGTGGGTATCGGTGAGAACATGCCTAATATATTTATTATGGGTGCATACTACAGGATGAACGATGCCTTAATTCCTGTTTTTGGCTTCGAATGGAGTAATATCCGGGTCATGGCCTCCATGGATATAACGGTTTCCAGCCTTGCTCCCGCTGTTGGAAGTAATGGTGCATTCGAGGTATCTTTAAGCTATCACGGCTTGTATTCGCCGGGGTCGAAAGGCCGGGATGCTTACAACTGTCCACGTTTTTAACAAAATATTCTTTACCTTATTTCACATGTATAGTTCTTGATATTTACATTTGAACACTTAAAATAAAATTATGGAAGCTGAAAAAGCAAAAATTTTATTGGTTGAAGATGATACCAATTTGGGTCAGGTGCTCAAAAATTACCTGGAGTTACACGATTATATTGTTGAACTATGTCGCGATGGTATTTTAGGTCTTGCAGCCTTTCGCAGGGAAAAATTTGACCTGTGCCTACTGGATGTAATGATGCCCAATATGGACGGCTTCACTCTGGCAGAAGAAATTAGAAACGCCGATCCGGACGTACCGCTGTTCTTTCTTTCTGCACGTAGCATGAAAGAAGATGTTATCAGTGGTTACAAGTTAGGAGCAGACGACTACATCTCCAAACCTTTCGACAGCGAAGTGTTGCTTCTGAAAATAAAAGCCATCCTGAAACGCAACCAGGAAATACAGGAAAAAAACCCCTCTCAGATCGAGTTCGAATTTGGCAAGTTTAAGTTTAACAGCAAACTGAGAATTCTGGCTATTGACGGCAAAGAGTACACATTGTCGCCTAAAGAAAATTCACTTTTGCAAATGCTGTGTGAGTTTAAGAATGATTTGTTGCCCCGCGAACAGGCGCTGAAACGCATTTGGGGAAGCGATACTTATTTTAACGGCCGGAGTATGGATGTTTATATTGCAAAATTGCGCAAGTATTTAAGCGATGACGAGAATGTAAGTATCGTTAATATACATGGTAATGGATTTAGACTGCTGGTACAAGGTGAGTAAATCCAATGTTAACAGATATAGCCGACCCAGATTCTGTGCTAAAATACGCTTTTTCACGTATTGTAATCAGTAGTAATAAGGTGTACTTTGCAGCTTTAAAATAAGATCAATATAATAAATTTCAACGCTATGAGCGAAGAATTGCAACAACAGAATACCGCAGGCACCAGCCCGGTAGGGGAAAGGGAAGCTATTAAAAATCCATTGGAACTTTTAAAGTCCGGCGCCGAAAAGCTGGCCAAATTTGGAGGGTTCGACCTGATCGAATCCTCAATCGACGGCGCTCAAAATCTTAATCCTGATCGAAAAGCCCGCCGCAATATCTTTCTTACAGAATCGCAGAAAAAAAGCGAGCGGGAATCTCTGCAAAGAGCCCTTTCTGTATGGGCGCAGGTATTGCAATCCGGAAATGAGATTTCGGAAATGGTCAACTTATGTGAACAGAGGGCGGAACAAAGTCAGAATGTTCTGGAAAAGAATTTGGCGAGGGCCGTCGAAGAGTCAAAAGACCTTGAACGCTCTTACCGGAATGTAGCGCTGTTTTTCAAAAATACAGAAGGCGACAAATTAAAAAATGTATCTTTTATTAATTGCGAAGCCGAACAGCTCAAAGATTTAGATAATACACGGTTTGTAGATCATATTGGTGAAGAAATGAAGAAGAACTTTGACCGGCTTGATCTTAGAAATAACTATAGTATTTTGGTATTACCCGGTTACCTCGGATCCAATAAGGTAGTAGAAAAATGGGCAAAACTGGCTCACGAAAATAAAGTGATGCTCATTACGGATTTCGAACATCTTGATGCACCTGATGATGTTATGGAAATGTTCGAGCTGGCCAATTTAACCGGTGGCGACAAATACAGATCAAATGTAATGATGTCCTGCAACTGGTTAGTCGGCAGGGGCAAGTTTGATGAACTGGGAGAAGAAGAAGATTTGTATGTTCCACCTTCCGGTGCTCTGGCCGGAAAGGTTTACAGGACTTTAATGAGCCAGGTAACTGCCGGTAAAAAGTTTGGCAGCATGAATGAAGTCGATGGTGTTAAGTTTGACCTTAAAAAGAGCGAGATCGCCAATCTGGAGAAAATGGGGCTAATCCCGATGGTCAAAGAATACGGCAAGGTTATGGCCTTTTCTGCCAAAACACTGTTTAACGGCGATAATCTCGGGTTACAAACCTACTCCGTTGTACGTGTGTTCGACTACGTCACCAAAGTTTTGATGGATTTCCTGAATCGCCGGGCTTTCGAAAACTTCAATGCCAATACCCGGAAAGATTTAATGAGTCAGATCGTAAAATTCCTGGATAGCATTACCGGTCCGGATAAGTTGATCGAGGATTTTACAATTCGCAGGTTCGAACAAGATCCTCAACAGAAAGACCGGATCCACCTGGACATCCATATGAAACCATACTTTCCTGCGAAAAACTTCATGATCAAAATGGACGGACAGAAAGGGGATGATGGAACAGAATGGGACACCAGCTACGATCAACAATAGCTACACATCATAATTCTCAACACGTAAAAGATTACTCAATAGGTTTTTATTTAAAAATCCTCCGCTCTTTATTTGAGCGGGGGATTTTTCTTTGCATTTGTAGTGCTCAATGGCGCAAGCCGGGCTTACACAAGGTAAACCAGACATGTGTACTCGTGTCAAATTACACATAACCGATAGCCATTGAATAGCTTCGGGCGATTTAATTTTCAAACAATCGTAGCTTCGGGTGTTATATTTCTACTTTTAACTTAGCTTTATATGTTTCCCAATACCTGTCGGCTTGTCTCGCCATTATAAAGATTGTAAGGAGTCCTTTATTGATTCCAGGCTTAAGGGAAAAGGTGTTGCCTCCAACAGCATGTTCTGTTTTACTTTCAGATTTCTGCGGAAGTCTATAAAATAGCTATTGTTCCGTGCGCCAAGCACTACCAGGTCCATTGATGTACCAAGTGGAAGCGCTTCCAGGTTAAAGGTATGTGTACCGGGATTATAACCGGTTAACCCGATAACGGTTCCCGATTCTTTCAGAACTACAAATACCTGTGTATTCGAATTGTTAAAAGAGGAATCCGGAACAGCAACACGTATATTCGATTGCGCTCCGGAACCAGCAATAAAGTTGCTGCAATAAATCCAGGTATCAAACAAACAGGTATCAAAAGCATAGAAATGTTGGTCATCGGCTATCGTGTCCTTCCATGTACCCGTAACGGTACGTGTACTATCGGTGCCTGCGTAAAGAAAAAGACTGATATCATCCAAACCCTGTATACCCTGGAATAAAGCCCTGGCTTGCCTTGAAGCCATTTTTTGTTTAAAATACAGGCGGTACCCTCCGGAAGCATATACCGCTATCCCGTCGACCGTCGCTTTTAACCCGATAATTCCGTTGTTAGACAGGTAATTGCCCTTTTCCGTAAAAGTATAAGCCCGGCTACCGATCATATCTGCAGATGTGTATATCTCCGTCAGCTCTATTTTTATGATACCGCTACGGACCGTTTCCCCCGACGCTGTTTTAAACGTTTCTGCATGAAATACCAGGCGGGTACCTGATATACCTTCAATCACCTGGGGACTGCCCGCCTCGATGGCAAATAATTGCGGTTCGGCGCTAAGCCCGGCAAATAATGTTTTGACGGTGAACAAGGGGCTGCCATTGTTGAGCTTTATATCTTCTTTATCGCAAGAAAAAAATACGAACAACATTGAGGTACACAACCAAGAACCACGGCAATCGCATTTAAAGAGTTGGTCCATGTAATTGATTTTCATAATTTT
>JBEBWN010000260.1:0-6121 GCA_040392235.1 Taibaiella helva
CGCAACGTTACCATCATCTCAACCTGGCCGCCAGCTTTCTTACCGCCCAGGAGCTGATCGACAACCTGCCGCTTTTATCGATCGATATTCTATTGCTCGACATCCAGATGCCGGGTATGAACGGAGAGGAAGTGATGGCCCATTTATACGAGCATTATCCCGGGTTAAAAGTAATAGCCCTCTCCGGATACGATATACCCTATTATGTGCAGAGTATGCTCAGCAAAGGTTGCAAAGGGTATCTCCTGAAAAACACTTCCGAGAAAAACATCCTTGAGGCATTGGAAAGCGTCTATAAAGGTAATATTTATATCGAGCAAGAATTAAAAGAAAAGGTCTTTTCGCAGTTGTTACAACCTAAAGCCGCCAAAGCGCTGGAGCTGAAATATTTGCTCAACGAGAGGGAAAAAGAAGTATTAAAAAAAATCGTGGAAGGAAAAACCAGCCCCGAAATTGCAAAAGAGCTGTTTATGAGCTCCCGCACAGTAGAAAAATACCGTACCGTATTAATGCAGAAACTAATGGTAAAAAATACAGCCGGCCTGGTCAGGGAAGCCATGCGGTTACAGCTTTTTGATGATGTATAAAGAAAAGGAATGAAATTAATACGCTTACTATGCTTAGGAGCTTATATATTGCCGGCTACGGCTGGTACAACATCCTGGAGCAACGACAGCCTCCTCTATCAACACACAGAGACGTTGATCCGGGGAAAAAAGTACCGGGAAGCCTTAGAAAGGCTCCGGGATATCGACTCTCCCCTTTCTACTGTCAACAACTACACGGTCAGCCTTCTGGGCTTAAAGGCCGAAGCCTTTGAGCAGCTTGGCGACATCCGCAATGCCTACCGCTTCCTCAGTTACCATAGTTACTATTACGATACTTACCACAAGGAGCGCCACCAACAATTTGCAGATTCGCTGGAAAAAACTACGGAAAGAGTATCCCTAGAAAATAATTTGATGACCAATGAAATGAAAATCAAACAGGGTAAAGAAAGACTACTAGCCACCAATACCTACCTGGCGCTCATAGGCATAGGCGCAATGCTATTGTTTACGCTTCTGTTCGCGCTCTGGAAACAATCTCTGCGCCAGAAGAAAAAAAAGCAGGAGGAACTGGATCAATTAGAACAGCAACAACGGCTAACGCAGCTAGAGTTACAACTAGAGGCCGCCTTAAAAGAACGCAAAAATATAGCGCAAAGGCTCGAGAACGAAGTTTTCCCACTGATAGACCATATCAGGGAAAACATATCGCAAGATGAGATAACGCATACCGACATTGAAGGCATTCAGCAACTATTGCAACAATCGCAACAAGAAATGGCTAACATGGTACGCGACACATTACCGGACCTACAGGCTCAGGTTATGCTGTCTGATACTGTGAAAGAGCTGCTACAGTTCATACCTCCGCAGCTGCTACAAGTTGATTTCCAGCTGATCGGCGAAGAGCAATCCATCGACGAGCAGCACGCCTATCAGCTACTGCGTATCATCCAGGAATTTATCCAAAATGTATTAAAACACTCCAAAGCCAGCCTGCTGAATATAACGCTGCAATATAGCGCAAAGCAGGTAAGCATCAATATATCCGGCAATGCCAGGGCAGCAAAAAGCAAGATCATTGCGACGCAAAGCGGTATCGGCAAATTAAATATAGAAAACAGGGCAATAGCTATAGACGCCCATTTCTGCTTTTCAGATCAGGACAATACCCTAGACCTGACCTATCCCTTCCGGTAGTTTCGGGCCGAAAAGCACGGCCCTCTTACTACCTTACCGCAGTAAAGTTACGTCGCCCTTAAATAGCTTTGCTTCACCGTCCGGCATCTCCAACCGGATAGTATAAAAGTAGGTGCCCACCTCTGCCGGTTGTCCTTTATGGCTACCATCCCATCCTTTAATTCCATTCGCGGTATGCCACACCTCCTGCCCATTTCGATTAAACACCCGGAACTCCGTTAAGCTTTGGTAACCTATATTCTCGATACGGAAAACATCATTAATTCCATCGCCATTGGGGCTAAAGGCATTAGGAATAAACAGCTCTTCATTGACGTCTATAAAAACATATGCCGTATCTGTACAACCGAACTCGTTCGTTCCCACCACCATATAGGTTACAGCACCATGAGGGGAGGCTATAGGATTGGGTATAACGTGGTTATCCAACCACTTACTGGGGAACCATTGGTATAGCATAGCGCCGGAAGCCAACAATTGTACCCGCTCACGGGCATCTATCAGCGTATCATTACTCACTTCTAAGTCTGGCACGGGATGACGTATTACCGTTACGGTATCACTACCCTTGCAGAAAAAGTTTTGCGAAGCAAATTGCTGATCAGTCGCTTCAATAACAAATGTAGTAGTATTTTCTATATAGCCGTCGGTCACGCTGGTATCGGGGTTGGTAAGAAAGCTGGCTGGCGTCCATTTATATTCATACGCCCCGGCATACAGGGTAGTTGCCAACAAACTGAAATGGCCGTCACAGGTAGTAAGGTCCTCTAAGGGAGGATTTATCACAACAGGCTTGGCTACGGTTATATTCCGGCTTACATGCCTGCCGCTGGCAGTCTCGGTAAAAGTTAAGGCACACGAAAAAGGAAAAATAGAACGGTCGGTGGAAGGTCGCTGTGCTGAAGCAACAGGAGGACTAAAGTACCATTTACCAGCGCGCTCATACACGCCGCAGCCATCAAACGATCCGTCTATGGCAGGCTCAATCTTCAATTCATATTCGGCACTATCGAAACAAAAATACCGGGGCAACGCACTGCCGTCTGCTAAAACTATGGTTTGCGCATCGCTTCCTATATGCAAGCACAATAAAATAACACTAAACAATAGGGACCTTAAAGCTATATACATATTTTATTCTTTTCAACCTGGTCTGTACATGAAGAATATCCTGCTACACCACCTGTAATGCAAGACTACATTAGATTTCCTTATATTACCGCAAAAGACGTAGCGTTGCCTTACTATGCAGTATGCTTGGTAAGACAGGTATATGGATCAATAGGTTGGTATTGTTGTTAACTTTTTTGCAGCATTAAAATTCCGGAAACAAGAATTAATCAATCGCCCCACTACTTTAGTGCTTATATCCGGGTTTGTTATTTATCAGGCTCCTCTTTATATGGAAAGTGCAACGCTACCAAACATGCTTCCCGCAGCACCTGTTAATCTGAGCGTATAATTTACAACTTCCCCCTTCATGCTCAGGCATTAATCACTATTCTCCGTCTACACATACAATGATCGGCATCCGTTTTAAAATATATACAAACATGGTGACTCAATACCTGCAATTGATTAACTTGCTACTGTTCTGAGCATGCTTAAACAATACAGCAACAAATGCGTTTTATCTCTGTAATGCGCATGTAAATCCCGTAATAATGACTTTGTCTTCAAAATACATAATACTTTTTTACAGCCTGTCGGTATTATGTACCTCATCAGGCTGTCGCGACCAGGAAAGAGAACAGCAGCTCATCCTGCGGGAACAACAACTGCTGGAGCGCGAAAAGCAATTTGCCCTGAAAGAGGCCGACTATCAATCCCTGCTGACTATGCGCGACAGTATCCTCTCTGCCCAAAAGGACACTATATTACCTCTTGCCTGGCCCGATCATATTGTAGGAAGTTGGAATAGTAAGATGGTATGCACTCAATCCAGCTGTAATGATTATGTGGTTGGCGACCAGCGTAACGATATTTGGGAGTTTGCCGGCGATTCTACCGGTATCTATACCCGGATCATTAAAAATAAAAAATTAGTAAGGGTATTTAACGGCAGTTTCGATAGCACGACAATTTACCTTCGTTTCCAATCTGATACCGCAGCCAACAGGATGGTAACAACCGATATCATTTTAAGCCAGGTTGAGCCAGGCAATATGAAAGGTGTACAAACTACCACGGTCAACCAAAATTGCACGGCAAAATTTTCTGTAATACTGACGCGTTCATCCAATGAGTAAACATATCGGCTTTCTAAACATAACCGGTTCAACACTTCCTATCGAAGATCCGGTTCTGAAATTCCTGCTGGAACTACTGATCATCTTGAGCGCTCCCCTACTACTCAATAAGATAAAAGTGCCGCATCTGCTGGGACTTATTATAGCCGGCGCCATTGTAGGCCCTAATGGGCTCAACTTACTGGCTCGCGATAGCAGTATTGTAGTAACGGGTACCACCGGCTTGTTATATATTATGTTTCTTGCAGGGTTGGAGATCGACATGGGCGATTTTAAGAAAAACAAGTGGAAAAGTATCACCTTTTCCATCTATACCTTCGTGGCTCCTTTTCTCCTGGGCTTTGTGGGCGGATACTACATTTGTGGCTTTTCCTTGCTGACGAGTATTCTTTTCGCCAGTTTGTTTTCCTCTCATACCCTCATTACCTACCCCTTGGTAAGCAAACTGGGGTTGGCTAAAAACCTGTCGGTAAATCTTACGGTTGGCGGCACCATGATTACTGATGTACTATCCTTACTGGTACTTGCGGTGGTAGTAGGCATGACACAGGGTGAGGTGGGCAGCGCCTTCTGGATAAAATTATCCCTTTCCATGCTTTTATTCGGCCTGGTGGTGTTGTTAATCTTTCCGCTGGTAGGTCGATGGTTTTTTAAAAGAGTGGAAGATAAAATATCGCAATATATTTTCGTGTTGGTTATTATTTACCTGGCTGCCGTGTTGGCCGAACTGGCCGGCATCGAAGCCATCATAGGCGCCTTCTTTGCCGGCCTGGCGCTCAACCGGCTTATACCGCGCACCTCATCATTAATGAACCGCGTAGAATTTGTGGGCAACGCTATTTTCATTCCCTTCTTCCTGATCAGCGTGGGTATGCTTATCGATTTCAAAGCCTTTTTCAAAAGTTGGGAAACCTTAGCCGTGGCAGGCATTATGCTGGTTGCTTCTATAGGTGGTAAATATATTGCAGCTGTTGCCACCCAGAAAACCTTCCGGTTATCCAAACAGGATGGCTTACTTATTTTCGGTATGACATCGGCTTCAGCGGCAGCAACCCTGGCCTCGGTTATGGTGGGTTTCAATATAATTATATCAGAAACGCCCAATGGCGAACCAGTAAGATTATTGAATGAGCATGTACTCAATGGCAGCATCCTGCTAATACTCATTTCCTGTACTATTTCCTCCTTCCTTACCATGGCCAGTGCAGAACGTATTGCCGAAGAAGGTATAGAAGATACCGTATCGGGAAGCAAAGAGGAAGAGGAAGGTATACTGTTAGCGGTCAATCATGAAGAAATAGTCGAGAAAATGGTGAACCTCGCGCTTCTGCTCAAAGCTCCGGGGAATAAAGACCGTATTTTTGCCCTGAATGTCATCAATGAAGACAAAAGCGAATCTTCGGTTAAGAACGCGGAAAAAATCCTGGAGCTCTCCGTGAAGACAGCAGCTGCCGCAGATATTACCCTTCAGCCCTTAAAACGATACGACAATAATGTCGTATCCGGTATCCATAACGTTATTAAAGAACAGGAGGTAACCGATCTGCTTATCGGTTTAAAAGCAGACAAGGGATTTTCCGCTTCCTTTATCGACAATTTGTATAACGGTTACTTACAGAACGAGCAGGTAAACATCCTGGTATACCGCGCGATACAACCTATAGCTACCGTAAAAAAATATATCATTCTCATACCGGCGCATGCCGAAAGGGAAGCCGGTTTCTTCCATGCCTTGTTACGTATTTGGAATATTGCCCGTCATTCAGGCGCCACAATGCACTTCTACGCCACCACCGCAGTAAACATGCTGCTGCACCGCATTCAAAACAAAGCCCATATCGAAGCCGAGTTTCATGAAATGGAAAGTTGGCATGCATCCGAGACGCTGTTATCTGCCGCCAGCGAAAACGAAGGAGTTATTATCCTCATGGCCAAACCCCATACCCAAGCTTATATTCCCCTAATGCGGAGTTTGCCGGAATGGCTTAATAGCCGGTTCCATAACAGCAATTATCTACTGATCTATCCTTTCTCGGAAGCCGAAGGTAGGGAAACAGAAAAAAGGGCTGTGGGCAACCATCGCGACTTTATGGAAATAGGACGTGTAATTGCCAATTTATTTAA
>JBEBWN010000261.1:0-6091 GCA_040392235.1 Taibaiella helva
TCAGGGGAACCGCCCAATGACCGCGGCCTGCCGACATTTTTATTTAGCGCGCGAAACAAAAATGTCGGCAGGACGGCAAAAGGAAAAAAGGATGGTAAAACAAGGCATAGTCCTAAGAATAAATAAGCGGGCATGTCGCTCACTCAAGTCGTCATGGGTACCGTAGCGATAGCGGAGTAGAAACATCTTCGTATTTACTGGGGAAGAAATGCTCCTTTAACCAGGGAATGTCTCCATTCCGTACAAGAAAGGCCAATCGTTCCCTATCCTTTACTCAGTACCATGACGGCAATCGGAGCAGTTATTTTGTTAATAATACATATAAAAAAATAAAATGAAATTCATCGTATTTACCATATCCTACCTGCTGCTGAGGCTGCCTGTACTCAACGCACAGGCGGAAGGCAACCTTTGGTTCTGTTGTACCAATAGCGTGGTCGATTTTTCAGGTGCCCGGCCCGTGTTAGCTATACCACCTCCTTCGCAGCCCAATATATGGATTAATTCTTTCCCCGGCCTGTGGCCCGAAACTGAGGGTGCGGCTATGTCTGTTAGCGACGCGGGCGGGAACCTGCTCTTTTTCGTAAAAGTGCAGAATATGCCCAATAACGGTATTTTGGGACCGCTGTATCCGGCTATGCCCAAAATATTTAGCCGCAATGGCTACTCTATGCCTAATAGCGATATCAATGCCAACTGGGAAAACCCATCCGAATATCCGCTTATTGTGCCGCATCCGGGCAATAAGCTATTGTATTATGTGTTCTATACCCGGAATGGCAGCCTGCAGTACGCTATAGTTGATATGAGCCTGAATAACGGGTTGGGAGATGTGGCGCCGGGGCAGAAAGATGTAGCACTCACCGGCGAGGGCACCATTAGCGGTACCAAATTAACCACCGTGCGCGGGTGTAATGGCACCTGGCTGGTGCTGCGCTCCCATATTGCCAACCAATATTTAAGCTACCGTATAGACCGTGAAGGCCTGCATACTACACCGGTGATATCCGAATGCGGCCAGTGGCCCATTAACGATTACAATGTGGTCGCTATTGCCGATGGCATTAACTGGCGTGTTGGCTATCCCGGTGGCCGGCTGGTGGCCAGTACCGATGGCACCCAACTGGCTGCCGGCTGCCGCCGTGGAATAGAGCTTTACGATTTTGAGCAATGCAGTGGCATGGTCAAAAATCCCCGGACAATCGATACCCTTCCTTTCTTTGGTCTTTGCTTTTCGCCGGATGGCTCGCGTTTATATGCATCGCAGATCTATCCCTTACCCCACTATGGGCAACAGGGACAGGTGTACCAGTTCGATATGACACAAAAGAGGCCGGATGCCATAACCGCATCCAAAACCCTGATATTGTCCAACGAGGTAATGGCTTGCTACAACCCGATACTGGGCTGTTATTGCGATACCATGTCCTCGCACATCACCGACCTGCGGCTGGGCCCTGATGGTAAAATATACATGAGCAATACCAAACGGTACTGTGCCGCTAATGTGCCCGTTTATCCGCCTACGCCGCCTACCACCTACCACGCTTTACATGTTATCCACAATCCGGACAACCTGGGCCTGGCCTGCAATCCGGAAATGGAGTACCTTAGGCTCAATACCCCGTTTTTTATGACAAACGGGGGTGACTACGCTAAAAGGCTGAGCTATTTACCGCATACCCTGCATGGGCCGGCAGCTACGGTAGATACCCTTCGGGGCAACACCTACCTTAAGCATGCCTGTTTTGCGGAAACCTTTCCCTTACAAGCGCCCGAAAACAGTAGTTGTATACAATGGGATGATGGAAGTACGGAGCGGGAACGAGTAGTATCCCAGCCCGGCACCTATTGGCTAAACTACTATAATGCCTGTACTTATACCACAGATACCTTCAAGGTGCAGTTCATATCCTTACCGCTGTTGTCCGAATGGTATTATGCCTGCCCCGGATCGGGTCAGATTGTGGTGCAACAGCCGCAGGAAAGTACCTTAACATATAACTATACCTTGTATGCGGATAGTATGCTGATTGCTACGGCTCTTTCGTCGAAGGGGTACCGGTTCCATAATCTGGATACGGGCAAATACCTTCTACATATCAGCACCGAACATTGTGATACCCTGCTCACCATAAGCATCATGGGGCTTCCTTTACCGGAAGTGATAACCGAACCGGTAGATACGCTCATAGCCTATGGCGATACCATACAGTTACAGGCCTCAGGCGCTGTTTACTATCTTTGGGAGCCTGAGCTGTGGCTAAGCGATGTCACTATTGCCCATCCCTTAGCCTGGCCGCGCAGGCAGGCACGTTTCCGCGTCATTGGCCGCAATGAATACGGATGCTACGACACAGCCTTTGTAAATGTGCGTATCGACTATACCATGCCCGATTTAGTGCCTAATGCTTTCTCGCCCAACGGCGACGGGCTGAACGATGTGTTCCGCGTAGCAGGCCTTAGTTACCAAAAGGTTACCTTTTTCCAGGTGTACAACCGTTATGGCCAGGCCCTGTATCAGTCAGATAATGAAAACCCTGCCTGGGATGGGACCTTCAAAGGGCAGCCCTGCGATGCCGGTACTTACTACTATCATATTGGGTTGTCTTACCCCGACGGTTCGGTCAAGGTACTAAAGGGCGACCTTTTATTGCTACGATAGATAATATGTAAATGGCTTTTTGTTTTTGCCTTTAACTTTTAGCGGAACACGCTCCTAGCCATAAAACGATGAGGCCCGGCACAAATGGCCGGGCCCCTGCGAACAAGCGCAAGCTACTGCTTATATTCGCCCCATTATTTTACCACCAGTTGACCATACAAAACCTGGTTTGGCGTTTGTAGTTGTACGGTATAGATACCTTCTTTCAAACCGTTCACCGGGAGGGCAAGCTGTTGTTTGCCGGATGTACTGCTATATGCAGTAGCACTGCGTACTACATTTCCGCTTACCTTTTCCAGTATCCGGATCTGTACTTTACCGGCTTCGGCCTGTTCGAAGGACACAATAACATTGTTTGTGGCCGGGTTGGGCACAAAGTGCAGTTGGGCCGCCCTTGACGAGAATGCTGTTGCTGCGCAGTATACGGCATCCTCCGCGCAAAGACCGATCCATTCAAAGAGATCGCTGAATTGTATGGCGCCCCTGTCGTCGTAAATGCTGGAACCATTGGGCGGATCCAGTTCTGTATGCTCTGTCAGCACAAAATTGCGTGTATATTCGGGGCTGCAATAGTTACCGCATATACTGGCATCGTAGCCCAGATCGCTGATAGAGCCGATTTGGTTGCCGGTTTCAGCGCAGAGGCCGCTACCACTAAGCCACAAAGCCATAGAGGCATTACAGCCGCCATACAGGCTACTCCAGGTGGGCGCTACACTGCTGGGGAAGGCGTCAAAATCCGTACCGTTGGCGAAGAAAGAATTATAAGAGAATTGAATGTCGTTGCTGGCCGTTTTGGCAATACAGGCTGCGCCATCTATGTAAAGACCATTGGCGGGCCAACCGGCAAAAACGCTATTATACACTTCTGCATCGGCATTATTACCAATAGAAATGCCATCCTTAAAGTCGCTGCTCAAACCACCGGGATTGCAGTAAGCAGGTCCCAGTATAGTAGCATTGGTCATGAAAAAATGCGTGATAGGCGTAGCGGCAGCGTTGTTGGTATTATTTTCCACCTTAATGCCATAAGAGCCATTGGCATGATGGGCATTGGTATTGCGCCGGTTTTCCAGGTAGCCGGACAACTGTACTTGTGCACCATAGGAGACAAATAGCCCGTTTTCGGCATTATCCTGGGTAACTATCTCGGTCAACACCGGCTCGCCACCGATGACGTTAATGCCAGTCAGACCGCCATGGCTTACCTGTATATTTTCAAGTATGGTGCCCGAGCCTACGCCAGCCAATGTGAGGCCGGCGCCAAAAAGTGCCGTATTAATACCGCCCAGGTAATGTACTTGCAGGTACCGGATAGTGCCGGAATTACTGGCGCCATTGCTACCTACCGTCAGGGTTTCGGAGCAGGGTAAACTCAGTGTGCTGCCTGCATTAATAGGAGCGTTGCCCACAACCACTAAGCCGGCATTGCTTACTACGCTACGACTACCGGGACTGCCTACACCAGAGGTCATGATAACAGGGGCCATGGCATTACCGGTAGCATTGATAAAGCCGTCCTCCCGTATCATCAGTATACTATTGGCTACAAATTCTAATACCGTTCCCGCAGGTATGGTTAAAGTGGCGCCATTGCTAACCTGTACACATCCCGACACCTGGTATACGGTATCAGCGTCTAAATTGCGGTTGGCCGTAATATTGCCGCTAAGGGTTACTACAGGGCTACAGGGCGGCTGAGCTATAGCCAGCAGGCTGCATAAAAGGCAGAATATGCCCATTAAAAAACTTCTCATAAAAAAGATTTAAATGATTTTGAAGAAAAAATAAAATGGGGCATAAACGCAGTGCAAGCAGCATAGGCGTTAAGGCGGATGACAGCACTGGCGCCCCCAGAGCAAAGGCGTTTCGGCCTCGGTGAGGTAGCGTTTGCAACTGGTTGCCGGTTGGTTGGGATGTACGTAATGAAGCATCATCAGTTTTTTATTGCCTTGCTTATGTACCTTGTTTGCTCCGCAGGGTACAACGAAGACCAATACAAAGATGAAAAAGTTATTACTTATTTCCTTTGCTAAATCTGTCCTTTTTAAATGTAATTTTTGTTATTTCTGTTATTTTTTCCGATGCAACTGCCGGTATTTTTGCGGCGACATATTGTAGTGCTTTTTAAAAGCATGGGTTAAGGCACTGTTACCATTGTAGCTTAATCTCCCGGCTATTTGCTCCAGGTCCATGTCGCTTTGCAGCAGCAGATCGGCTGCGCCCAGCATACGCTGCAGGTATATGTAGCCACCCAATTGGCTGCCCGTTTCCGTAAGGAACAGGTTGCGTATTTTACTTTCGCTACAAAAGCAATGCCGGGCTACGGTGCTGATGCCAATACGCTTATGCAGGTTGCTCTGTATATATTGTTCGGCATCGGCCACCAGCCGGCGCTTAGGATTAACCTGTGCTCTACGCCAGGCTATTATCTGGCTGATATACAGGTGCAGTTGGTCAAACACCCAGGTGTATAGGAACGTATCGGTAAGGCTATCGTTTTCGGGTCGGTATTGCAATAGTCGGCGCAGGTTAATATCCAACTGTATACTCCTGTTGCCGGGCATGTAACGGATACAGGTATCGCCTTGTTGCTGCTGGAATTGATGTAAGAAGGCAGCCTCCGGATCGGCATCCACAACCATGTCGGTTAATGCCGGGCTAAAGCTAATATATAAGGACTGGTAATTGCCCCGAACAATAAGGGGCTGTACCAGGCCGGCCGGCACACAAAAGATGCTGTGATCATAGGGCTGCAGGGTTAGGGGTGCGCTATGCAAAATGGTCTGCATCGTGCCGGCCAGGGTATAATGCAGGCAGGTAAGATGGCTGCGCGCCGATACTTTAATATGCAGCGCCACATCTTCTGCGGCAAATATCTGGTGCATATGTATGCAAAAGGGGATACGCCCCTGCACTTCCAGTTTCTGATACAGTATAGTGGCATCCTGGCAACGCTGCCAGTGTTTTTCGGCCCTGGGCAGCCACTGTATATGTAAAGGGGTAACTATCGGTGTAAAAGGCTGTAATATGCCATGCCGCGAATCTATTTGTATATACATAATAGCAAAATAGGTTTACTGGTGCCGCTAAGTCCTGGAGCAATAGACGTGTAGCGGGATGATAAGTAATGTGTTTATTACAAAAACTGCTGTGCTGCGGTGCTTACAAAGATATGTAAAATTATATGAAATGTATAAAATAGTCGAGACCGGTGCTGATGCATGAATTTAAGCTTCGGGCAAATGGGCAAAACTTAAAAATGCTGTTCTGTGCCCGCCCTTATTCCTGCTGATAACCGGGTGTATAAAGCTGCGCAAAGCCAGGTAGGATAATCGCAACTCTTGCTTGTATGCAGGTACGAAGCGTTTATAGAGCAGCGCTGCAGATTAGCTTCGCTGAGAAATGTTCCTCATGAATGGAGGG
>JBEBWN010000262.1:0-6081 GCA_040392235.1 Taibaiella helva
ACAAAATTATGAAAATCAATTACATGGACCAACTCTTTAAATGCGATTGCCGTGGGTGCATACGCTATTAGTAATATGGCTATATCGCCTGATAGAACCAAGTTAGCCATCACATCCAAGACGAGTACTACCGGTACATTAACCAGTCTTACTGGCAGAGTAGATGGCGCTTTACTATGCCGTTTCAATTCTGCTACCGGTGTTGTTTATGATGGTATCCTGTTAGATACATCACAATGCTATGGTGTGAGCTTTTCGCCCGATAACAGCAAACTATATGTAAACAGGATATTGTTCTTCAATACACAATCAGACATTACCCAGTACGATATCACCAAACATGATTCTTCCTCCATCGTCTCTTCATTGTCTGCTGCTAGATCAATATCCGGCTTATTTATTTCTGGACTGAAATTATACAATGATAGTCTTTATATTGCTTACGGTGGTGCAGGCGCCCCCTATATACATCGTATTAACAAACCCAATCTTGCCGGAGTGGCCTGTGATTTCCAGGATAGCGCTATTCCTTTAAATAGTGATACAAAATGTCGTTTTTCCTTACCCAACGATGTCGTTTTTCCTATTGCAGCCTCCGTAACTTCTTTAGTAACCATGGATACCACAATCTGTGGCGTTGATGGCCTATTTCCTGCAATTTCGTTAGAAGCAACAAAGGACTACAAAGCATTTCTTTGGAATGATGGGAGTACGGAAGCAATACACCAGGTAACCGAACCGGGCACTTATTGGGTCCAAACCCAAAACGGTTGTCATGCACATACAGATACGTTTATATTAAAAATGGTTGAATTTCCCGAGCCTGTTATATCCATTGATGTTAATGTTCTAAGAACAACACAGTTGTATAATACCTACCAATGGATGCTGGACGGCGTGCCCATTACCGGCGCCACCCAACGTACTTACACAGTTACGGCCAATGGTGACTACCGGGTCATCGTTACTAAAAACGGCTTATGCGTTGATACCTCCAATATTTATAAAGTAAACAATACAGCTATAAATGATGTCGATAATATTGCTGCACAAATCAGTTTATACCCAAACCCGGCCAATAACCAGGTGTATATCAGTGCACCGGTAAGTATTCGCGTTTCTATATACACACTCGAAGGAAAACAAATTATGCCTTTGACCGATACAAGAGCATTCTCGGTAAGTAGCCTGGCCGAAGGTTTATACTTCATACACTTCTACGATAAAAAAGGCAAACTGGTAAAAGTGGACAAACTGGTAAAAAATTAAATTACCGGCTTTAAGAAAATTTATTCCCCTACATACTTTAATGGCAACGGGTTTATTAACCCGGCTGCTTTAAAAATAATTAAAATGAAAAATTGTGTTCTTGATAATAACAGCCCAGCAAAGAAAAGTCTATTATTTTGTCTTTTCATCCTTTTCTATAATGTCTATACGCCACAAAACTTTGCGCAACAGGTAAAAGATACCATTGGTTTTGCAAAAACGGCAACCAACTCCTATGGACCAGCACGAATTAATAGCACTACTGCAAGTTCTTTTTCCACGAAAGTAATCCACCTCTACACTCAGAGCGACCTGGCAGCGATCGGCGTTTTCCCGGGTGCAGTCATCCAGGAGCTGGCCTGGCAAAAACATACAACGACTAATCTTATTAACGGGGCTTCGGTACAGGTAAAGGTATCCATGCGTTCCGGTATCGACAGCTTTGCTTACGGAACAGGTGTAACTTCGAAGATCCGCATCAATGATTATGTGGGGAATTTTTTTAGCCTTGCCGGCACCGCGACTTTTGCTGCAAATGGTACTAACCTGCCTGCCGATTCTGTTTGGGTGCCTATAGCATTTTCTGCGCCCTTCACCTACACGGGTGGAGGATTGGAAGTGCTTACCGATGCTGTTTTTACGAATGGCTCCGGTAATCCCGCGGCCATAACCTGGCGCAACTCCGATGCCGGTATGGTACGTTCTATATATACCAACAGTACCGCGGCGTATAATAATACGGCCGATTGCAATATCAGTACCTTGCGCCCGAATACCATATTTACCTATGTTGCAGGCCCCTCTTGCAATGGCAGTCCTTCTGCCGGAACAATAGAAATAGATACCCTGTCCCGTTGTCCTGATGCGATGACTGTAAACTTATACCTGAAAGGTGCTGCTGCGGCAACAGGTATAAAAGTGCAATGGGAAAAGAAGACTGCAGGCCAATCGTCTTTTTCTGCAATTGCCGGGGCCAATGCCTACGAACTGTTTAACACTACGGTAAACGAAGCCACCGAGTTCCGGGCTGTTGTAAGCTGTGGCAGTGCCAGTAGCACTTCTGCTGCTATCAATATTGTTCCTTCACCCTATCTTCCGCCACCATACAGCATGGATTTTCAAACTGCAACTGCCTGGACCAGCGCTACACTACCGGGCTGTTGGAGGGGCAAAAGGGGTATATTAGAGCGCCCTGTCCAGTTTTTAACAGTGAATGGTAGTTGGGCCAGCGACGGTTGGCAGAATTCAGGTACACTGGGTGCCGCTCGTTTGTCGGTGTCAAGAAATTTGTATGATTGGTTAATATCACCGGGTATAGACCTTGGAATGGGAAACTGGCAGCTCGAGTTTGATCTGGGTATTTTCAATAAGAATGCAGCCACACCGGGAACATTTGACGAAGATGACTTTTTTGCCGTAGTAGTATCGACAGACGGAGGTAAAACCTGGTCGTCGGAGGAAACGCTGAAGAAATGGGGCAAGGATGTTACACCCTTATCCCAGGATGGAACCAAACATATAGTGTTGCCACTGGCGGCCTATACCGGTAAGATCATGATCGGTTTTTATGCTACAGGAGGTAGTCTTGATCCTATTGCACCCGCAGCTTCGCCCGATGTTATGATCGATAATGTTCAGATTGTACCGGGATGTGCTCCTTTCAAGCCGGGCAGTATTACAGGGCCCACGCTGGTATGCCGTGGCGCGTCGGCCAATTATGGTGTACCGCAGGGATCGGGGGTTACTTCTTACACCTGGATACTGCCTGATGGATGGCCCGGAACCAGTAATAGTAACAGCATCTCTACCCGGCCCACCAAGGAAGGCCAGATCAGGGTAGTAGCTAATAACAGCTGTGGTGTCAGCGATACCCAGACACTTGCCGTATCCTTAAGCGCTATTCCTGATATGCTGCCTGCCGGAGATTCTCTTTTATTCTGCAGTGGTACCGAAATACATTTATTTACGGGATCGGCAGGCGATTATACCTGGCTTAAAGACGGTACTGCAATTCCAAATGTGGCAGATAGTTTCCTGGTTGTTACAGAAAGTGGAAACTATCGTATAATAGTAAAATCCGGCGATTGCAGGGATACTTCGGCTATAAAAAATATTACAATCAACCCACTACCTGAACCGGTTATCATGAATAACAATAACGAGTTGAGTACTCAACAATCGTATAATGCGTACCAATGGTATGTGGATGGCCAGGAGATACCCGGAGCTACTAAAGAAAAATATACCGTAACCTATTCAGGTACTTATAGCGTCAGAGTATGGGATGCGGAAGGATGCACGAACGGGTCTGGTGGTGAGGCTGTCGAAATTAAAGCCGCGTCTGTAGGAGAAGAAGTGAACAAAAAAGCCGTATATATTTATCCTAATCCGGTAAACCATATGGTTACCTTGTATTATAATAATCCGGTTAAGGAAGGTGTTGCGGCGCTGATCACAGATATTAACGGAAAAGTATTGCTAAAAGAAAAAGTAGTAAAGCGCCAGACCGCTCTGGATATGTCACTATTGGCTCCAGGTATATATTTTATCAGCCTGGAGCAGGTCGAAAATCCCTGGATAGAAAAGATTATTAAAAGATAGTTCCCTATGTATGTTTTAAAAACGGGAAAGGAGAGCTGCGAAAAAGTATATTCCTGTTTTTTAGCGCCTGAAGCATGATGTTCCTTATTCTAAATTCCGGGAAGCGTATTGTTACTGTATACAATGCTTCTCCGGAATTTAGTTTTTAGCGCCCGCTTAATAAACAATTGATCATTGAGTACGCACAACCAGGAACCTGGGCTGTGCTATGCAGTGACTTACTCCCTGCCCCGATTGTATGCGAACATTTTGCTCTTAGGGTCTCCCAAGACGAGACCCCGTTAGTTCGAGAACTAGGTAGTATGTTGTTAGCTATAAACATATGACCTTTGCAGTCGACTCAGGTTCATCTTCCTGTTTCTTACTGATAATCAGTTATATGAATTATGGGAGAGTCTGTTCCCCGAATGCCGGCGCGGGACTTATTTTTTAAGAGAATAACCTTTGTCGGTCCAATCTTCTTGCAGGCCGTCCACAAGCCTAAGGATTTTAACATTTTTGAACCCTTTCTTTTTCAACAATTTATATGCAGGTTTTATATTAGGACAAACAGAAAGCGGGCAACAGCCGCAATAAATAACGACAGACCGGTCCGTCGCAATATCCCCAAGGTAATTCTTCAAACGCTGCAAATTTTCCGGTTCCCTTACGGCTCCGAACGAAATGGCGTTTTGTATATCTTCTACAGATCCTATATTCACTATAAGAGGGGATATACTGTCATTGATCAGGGCAACCAATACCTCCGGCCGCATAAGCTGTTCCTCCTTCCAAATACCTGTTTCGTTATTTTTTAATCCCAATGCCGGTAAAATAATGCCGAGAAGCATTAATATATGTATAACTCGTTTCATACCTCTGCCCTTTAATGACAGCAATAAATTTACGATTCTTTTTAGATCATTCAATCTGCAGTTGACATGTCGCCATATAAATTATATTAATAAACAATGAATAACATACTGTATAAAAAACGGTATTTTGTTACAATATCTGTGTAACATGTCGCTGTATCGTATGTAATATAGCAATTGGTAAGAGCAACGCTCTTGCTGGTAATGGCCCGGCACTTTTCTGGGAAACAGAATTATGTCCTTCTGTCCTGCGGGCAATGTGCATTAAGAATAAGTTGTATAAATAAAGAGGGTAGCCTATTTTAGCAAGTTAAATCTTAGCCAAATGATAATATTTCTTATTTTTGCCTGTTATCCCTTAAACTAACTGGAATGCGACTTGATGATATTGCCGCCGGCCCTTTACTAAGTAAAATTGATGTACCTGCCGATTTAAAGCAATTGGACAAAATGCAATTGCAGCAGGTTTGCAATGAATTAAGGCAGTACATCATTGATTCCGTCAGTGTAAACGGGGGGCATTTCGGTGCCAGTTTAGGTGTGGTGGAACTTACCGTGGCACTGCACTATGTTATGAATACCCCCTACGATCAGTTAGTTTGGGATGTTGGGCACCAGGCTTACGGTCATAAAATATTGACTGGTCGCCGTAAAGTATTTCCCACCAATAGAAAAAAAGATGGTATCAGCGGGTTTCCCAAGAGAGATGAAAGTGAATACGATACCTTTGGGGTAGGACATTCATCCACCTCTATTTCAGCAGCGTTGGGCATGGCCATTGCCTCTAAACTAAAGGGAGAAACAGACCGTCAGCACATAGCTGTTATTGGCGATGGCGCAATGACAGCAGGGCTACCTTTTGAAGCGATGAATCATGCGGGCGTCAGTAATGCAAATATCCTGATCATACTGAATGATAACAATATGAGCATCGATGCGAACGTCGGTGCTCTTAAAGAGTACCTGACCGATATTACTACCTCCCATGTGTACAACAAATTACGTGACGATGTGTGGGGCCTTTTGGGCAAGCTGCCTTATCCGGAAATCCAGCAAAATATTGCTTCTAAGCTGAAGGAAGGCATTAAAGGGGTAATATCCAAGTCGAGTAATCTTTTCGAGGCCTTAGGTTTGCGTTATTTCGGCCCTATCGATGGGCATAATGTAACGAAGTTGGTAGATACCCTTAAAGACCTCAGAGATATACAAGGGCCTAAGATTCTTCATATCAAAACAGTAAAAGGAAAAGGATACAAGCTTGCGGAAGAGGACCAAACTTTATGGCATGCTCCGGGCTTATTTGATAAAATAACCGGGAAAATAAACAAAGTTGTCTACGATACACCACAACCGCCTA
>JBEBWN010000263.1:0-6065 GCA_040392235.1 Taibaiella helva
ATTGATTGGCATATGCCCCTCCAAACTATTGAATAATCGATCATAAATGGGTACAATCTTATCCCAGGGAATGGCACGGGCCAAATGTACCCATCTATTAGTCTGATTGAGTTTATTGTTATGCAAGCTTTTTGATAGATTTTCTAGGTTCTCCTTGCATTAATATCGTTTTATTAACCACTAATGTAATGATTTCTAACGAAGTGGTAGTTATTTAGCAACCCCTAAATATTCTCTCGTTTTTCATAAATAAACTTAAACCCGCTTAATGCATATCTCAACGCTCGTGATCAAGCAAAATGTACAATCGTTGATTTGCTTCTATATATCCGGTAGACAGATTTATTGTACTTTCAACTGGAAGTCATATGATACTTATAAAAAGGACCGCCTCAATTAATTAAGACGGTCCCTTTTTAAATACGTATTATTGAATGTCCTATTCTTATCTTAATACACTTAATTTTTTTGTTTCCACCACTTGGTTATTGATTTCAAGAGAATAGTAATACAAACCAGCTGCCCAGCCTGAAGTATATACCGGAACGGAATTCAGACCCGCTACCAGGTCTGACGAAAACACGAGATTGCCCGTTGTATTACGTATTACTATGCGGGGGCTGGCTGTTACGTCTTCTGCAATAACATAGGCCTCTATCGTAGTTTGTCCCGTACTGGGGTTGGGTAAAGCGGCTTTCAATGCACTGGCTACAGCTTCCACCGTTTCCTCCCTTACCTGAGGCGCCGACCAGGGTTCATTCTCTATCCTTGGCCATTCTTCTATATGATGTTCCCAGCGTTCGTTATAGCCCCACTCAAGGATCGCTTTTGCATAAGGCATCAGATCTGATTGCTTAGCCGCCACCAGTCGTATAGCCTGCAGTTCATTATCCTTTAGCTCATTGAGTCTCCGCCCTTCTTTACGGGTGTTGATCAGTACATCGTAATAGATTTGATAATTACTTTGTTCTTCTTTATCCAGAACTAGGGTAGATAATGTGATTTGTGCCTTATTGTACTCGCCAAGGTCGATATAGAAGGGGATAAGCATTTTTCTGCTATTGATCGTATTCTCTTTTTCCAGGAAAGCTATTAGTCCCTTAATATCCTGCTCTTCTTTATAAGTACGGACAATTTCAGCAAAAAGATCGTTGGCCTCATCAGCTTTCCCTGCAGATTGAAGGCTGTTGTATTCCTCTATCAACTCACCTGCCTGCCTTGCCGCTACATAAATACACCAATCATCACAAGGGGGATTAGGATCGGTATTGGAGCCAAAGTAGCAACTGTTAACGGTAACATTACCCACCTTGCCCGGTATCTGGTAATGGGGGGAGCTGATATACTGGAGTCCCCAGTAGGTAAAATAATTGGTCAGATAGGATTGTATGCTACGGGTATTATTGACAAACATATTGCCTGCCCTGAGTTGAGTGGTTCCGCAACCTGTACCCTGGGATTTGAAATAATTAGCAGATCCGCTCTCAAAATTGATGGCCCAACCCCTCACGTTACCTTCATTCCGGTTGCAGGTAACGGTAAGTTGTGGATTATTGAGCTGCGTCTGGATACCACGGCCCAGGGTGTACATATTGTTTTTATGCAATTTAGCCCCGAAGCTGTTGGAGTTGTTAACCAGGATACCGATAAACATATGATCGGCAAGAGAAGGCTGAGCCGGGTCGGGCCTGCCGGTTATATTGTTACCACAAGTAACCAGGGTTCCATTAGGATTATCCAGGTGAATACCGACAGCGAGGTCAACCGATGCTACCTGCAACATATTGTTGATAGTATTACCGAATACAGTACCGTAACCATCACCGGAAAGGTTGATGCCGGTGCAGTTATTTTTGAAAGTGTTGTTGTATAAGCCTATATTATTGACATAAGCCGTTGTATTAGCGCTATACAGGCCTCGTTGAAATCCTTCAATTGTACTATTATCTACCCGGATACGGGAAGAAACGCTATAGATACCATAGCCCCTGTAAGCAGGGTTGATACTAATCCAAAAATTATTGGCTGTCATCTTGAAGTTGCAGTTCTTTATAACAACACCTTTCACATCGGCTATATATCCAAATGTGCGTTGCATCAAAGGTAATGTGGAGGCCATCATCACGTTAGCATCGCTGGTATGGAATGTAGTGTTTTCGAAACGGCAATCGTAGCTTCCGTAGGCAGAGGTGGAGTAATCCTGAAGATTGAGGTAGGTACGGCAGTTTTGAAACGTACTATTTTCTACTTTAATGATACCGCCACCACCTGCATATATCCCATAATACGAGAAATTACAGATGGCTTCCTTTGCTCGCTCTATTACTGCACCATTTTTCACATCCAATACCCCATGATAGAAAGCATTGGGAGCAACGGACCTATTGCCGAATACCTCTATACCTTTCCAAAATTCCTCAGGCCTGCGCGAAGTGATAACCCCTCCATCGACTACCAATTTGCCTCCCGCTTGAACGACTATAGGTTTTTCACAAAGCATAACCACGGTGTCGGTTATGGTGAGCGTCGCGCCGTTGTGCACTACAATAGAACCGCCTATTGTTCTTTTGTTATTCCATGTTTGATTAGTCGTAATGTTTCTATCTGTGCTGTAAGTGCTAGCCATCTCTACCGCGCGGTAGGCGTTAAGACGACCAGCACCTAATAGCCCAGGGTAGAGATGGCCGTCTGCAATCGGATCGCAGGTGGCTTTTAATATGTATTCTATATCGGCGGGGTTAAGACAGGGATTTACCGAGAGCATCAGGCCTATGGTGCCGGAAACAAAGGGGGCAGCTATGGAAGTGCCACCCACGGGATAATAATTTCCCAATGGATAAAGTGCATCCCTTGGAATTGTAGTAAGTGCTAAACCGGGAGCACATATATCCACATAAACATTGCGTGCATTATCTATTGGACCCGCCATATTGTTTGAATCAACGCTACTTACATTTATTACACCAGGAATATTCGCATAGTTTTCATGTTCCACCTGACTAGGCGTGTTACCTGCTCCAAGAACAAGTATGACACCATTGCTCGTCATTTCTGTAATACAGTTAATTACCGTTGTCATATCGGCCGGGCTCACACTCCCACCGATAACACTTTGCCAGCTTACGTTTATTATTCTATGTCCATCTTTATAAGCTTTCCATATAGCAGGCCATGGATTCCCTCCTATGCTAGAACCAGTGGGATGATGCACCCTATATCCCGCAACCTTTATATTGCGCCCAATACCGGCTACCCCCTTATTGTTATCCACGATAGCATTAACACAACCGGTTACCGGTGTTCCATGAACACCCATCGGAGGAACATATGCCGCTGTGTCCCAGACGGAAACGATCTGTCCTTGTAAATCCTCGTGTAATAAATCAAATTCGGTATCCACAACGGCAACGACAACGTTAGCGTTTCCATGTGTTATGCCCCAAGCGCAAGTCGCCTCTATCATTTCCAACGGCCATTTAGAATAAATTTGGTTACTCTGATATTCAGTATTAATGAATAAATCGCTAAGAAAATTAATATCGGGGGACGGATTACTGCATGAGGTAGGTTTATAATATACAGCCTTTTCCACTTTTTTGAACAAGCCACTCTTCTTCAATTCCTCGGATAGCATGTTTATATCAGCCCCTACCGCATGAATCTCGTATGTTTGATTCAATTCTGGATTACTTGCGCCCGGAAATGAACGGTAGCAATTACTTACTTTATACTTTCTAAAAATTCCTTTCAATTCATCGCTTACTTCATCGGTTCCTCCCTTATATTCAATGGCACCGACTTTAATATCCTTGGGGACAATGTATAAATAATAGTCACTAAGAGCATATGAAATCGAGCCTGATGTGAGCATAAAGCACATCAGAACATGAACGCGCAAAATAAATTTTCTAATATCAGAAAAATTATTCGTTATATTTTTCTTCATGTAAAAGAACTTATAGTTGTTAAAAAAAATGAATTTACCGATTGCCTGAATCCGTTACCAATAATTGTATTTTTACAGATGTTATTATAAGGAAGTTGTTAACTCGTTAATGAATAACTATTTTCTGAGAGAACATCTCATCGTCGATACAGTATTTTAGTATATATATTCCGGCAAAAAGGTATTGGTTAAATGAGACCTCCTGCTGACCTGGATGAATTACAATTGTAGCGATTGGTCTTCCTACAATATCTACAATTGTTACCGATACAAATCTATTACTGACAGTTGCCATCCTAATAACAAAATTTCCACTAGAGGGGTTAGGGTACACCAGCATTTTACCGTTAGATGATTCGCGGGAGATAATATTTGCTTGTTCCTGAAATAGTGTATCACAAGGCAGCGTAAACTGATAACTAATTTCTTGATCTGTATAACAACGTAAACTTATCTCAAAATTCTCCGGAATATATGCATTCGGGAGGTGGGGAATTATTAAGAATGGCGAGCCAATACGCTCTATATAATTTCCATGTCCATAGTTCCATGGGTTATTGCCTAATACCTGTTCAATCCATATCCGCTTCAGATTCTTTCCATCTACATTTAAAAAATCAATTTTCTCTATTGTAAACTTCGCGACACTATCAGCCTGCGGAGTATTCGGGCGATTATCGAAGTGTGGTAGATATTCAAAGTAGGGAGAATTATAGGCTATAGTATCTCCTTCTTCCACATTAAATATATACAAAGGGGTGAATTGCTCAAAGGACTTATTGTAATAAAATACGGTATCTCGTGTGCTATAGACATAAATATTGTCTAAAGCCCTGGCTACACCACTCTGTGGCACATAGGCACCAGTGATTTTACGACAATTTATACCAGCAAATAGTGTATCTTTTTCTACGTGAAATACTGAATAGTGTGGATAGTTATAGTAATTCTTCGCACCATAATACCATTCTGCACCTATAGGAGCAAAGTTTTGCTCTTGCTCTTGGGCTTGGGCCCATTTATCTATTAAGATAAAACAAACAATAAGAAGCAATATTTTTTTCATAGATATACATTTTTAGAGATTGAAGAAAGATCAAATTTCCTTAACGCTTATGTGCTCGATTGCAATTCTGATCTTGGATTCTAAGTATAAATAAGAATGTCTTCCAAATATAATTGCCCGTGTTCAAGCATGTCCTAAAGCTAGGATGTTCAAAATGTGAAGTAGACATAGGGTAAAATTTGAACTTAATAAATATTGAAATACAATATTAAAAAATCCTTTTAAAACAATAAAATATAGAATTTTTTTTATTATCTATAATTCAAGTGAAAATTTAAATCATATTAATTACGCTTCTCGTCAATAAGTCCGGCGTACAGACTGCAACCGGCCAAGACAAAAGTTATACAAAGAAAACGCTAGTCTTTGGACACATTTCCAGGCGGGCCTTCGATTGCCGGTTATATAATAGTGGAAAGCTGTAAGGCTCTAGACTTGACCTAAAAAGCCAAAAATGGCTGCTTGCTATCATTGTCATTGTCGGGAGTATTTTTTATAATACCGGATCATGTTCTCTCGCCTTGCTTGCACATAAAAGATTATTCATGTAATGGCGCAACATCATCCGGCCCCAATAATATCTGCTGGCTGGCGCGAATCCGTTCGCGTGTCCGGTATAATTTGAAGTGGAGACGTGAGCTTTTCGTGGTGCTCCAGTTGTGCAAACATGCTACACGTGCTCAGGGGATGCCTCCACTACGGTGCCAATGACGCTATTTTGTAACACTTGAATACCGCGTCATTACGTTATCGTTTTTTGCAAAAAATAAGGGCGTACCAATGACACTATTTTGCACCGCTTGAGTGAACACACGGAGAGGACTACCTTCAGTGAGAAAAGTGCGTGCGCCAGCAAATACATACATGGTAAAGCGAAGCCATCCAAAACTTGAAAAAGAATCGCCCCCGCTGGAAGCCTAAACTTCATACGGCTTTGCCGGGGGTAGCATAGCCAGACAAAAAAGCGGGCTTAGCATAGCCTTTGCGGCGTGGAAGCTTTTTTTTGTCTTGATGTCGACCAAAGCGGAGAGATCTATCCTAATATTTGGGCCA
>JBEBWN010000264.1:0-6026 GCA_040392235.1 Taibaiella helva
GAAGCTGTATTGTTTAAAATCAATGCTGCCGATATTAACCCGGAATATCTTCCTATTTTGAAGAAAATGGCAGGAATTCTGAATAAATATAAAAAGACATATATTTTAATTGCCGGCTATACCGATATTACGGGTACGGCATCATATAATAATGATCTTTCTGCCAGGAGAGCAGAAAATGCCAAGAAGATCCTCCTGGAGAATGATATTGCGGAGCGCCGCATTTATACCTGGGGTATGGGTTCCCGTAACCCCATAGCCGATAATAAAACAGAAGAAGGGCGGAAGCAAAACAGACGGGTGGAGTATGTGATTATGTATAATTATAAGAGCCCGGAGGATAAAAAGTAAGGATTGGTTTGAGTGGGCTTCGCGGGGTAGGTCAATCCGATAGGCTTCATATATTTTTTAGTGTATCGCCATGTAACCCTGCCATATTCTCATCGCCCATATTGGCCCCGCTTAGCGGGGCTTTTTTTATTGGTAATTGCTGGATACCCAACTGTCTTTAATTGCCGGTATACAGCTTATTAGAGGGCGGGGAACACCGGCTTAAATTTTATAATAAATTATGCTAAAGTACAGTACATTTGCAGCTTGCTAAACTGGCTTAAAACTTTAATCATTCGTTCACACTACTGGTAGATGAATAATACGTACAGAGATCTGGTAGATCAAACCTTCCATTTCCCCCAGGAAGGATTCAATGTGGAAGACAATTATCTTCAATTTAACGGAGTTGACATTAAAAAACTGATAGATAAATATGGTACGCCTTTTAAGCTGACCTATTTACCTAAAATTGGCCAACAAGTGGCCAAGGCCAAAAAGATGTTTAATGATGCCATTAAGAAGCATCGGTACGATGGTAAATACTATTATTGTTATTGTACCAAAAGTTCCCACTTTTCTTTCATAGTAGAGGAGACGCTTAAACAGGACGTGCACCTGGAAACTTCTTTTGCGTACGATATCGAAATCATTAAACAGCTTTATAAAAAGAAGAAGGTAAACAAAGAAACGCGCATCATTTGCAACGGTTTTAAAACAAAAGCCTATACGAGGAATATTGCGCGGTTGATCAACGATGGTTTCAAAAACGTTATACCGGTACTGGATAATAAGAATGAATTTGATGACTATAAAAAATTGATCCGCTCAAAGGACCCCGTAAATATTGGTATACGGATTGCAGCAGAGGAAGAGCCTACTTTCGATTTTTATACTTCGAGGCTGGGCATCCGCAACCGGGATATCCTGGAGTTTTATGTCGATAAAATTAAAGGGAATGATAAGTTTCAGCTAAAAATGCTGCACTTTTTCATGAATAAGGGTATTAAAGACGATGTATATTACTGGAGTGAGCTCAATAAGGTGATTAACCTGTATTGCCAGCTGAAAAAAATATGTCCCGAGTTGGATAGCGTTAATATCGGCGGAGGCTTTCCGATCAAGCACAGCCTGGGCTTTGAATATGATTACCAATATATGGCCAATGAGATTGTGGCTACTATCAAAAAGGTATGTAAGCAGCATAAGGTGAATGTGCCGGACATTTATACTGAATTCGGATCATTTACGGTGGGCGAGGCCGGCGCGGTTGTCTATAGTGTTCTGGACGAAAAGATGCAGAACGACAGGGAAATATGGTATATGATCGATAGTTCCTTCATTACCACATTACCGGATACCTGGGGGATAGGCGAAAAGTTCCTGATGCTGCCAATTAACCGATGGGATGAAGAATACCAGGAAGTGCACCTGGGCGGCCTTACCTGCGATAGCCATGATTTTTATACTTCCGAAGAGCATATTAATGCGGTCTTTCTGCCCAAGACCGGGAGGGAAAAAAATACGGAACCCTTATACATTGGCTTTTTCCATACCGGCGCCTATCAGGATCAGCTTGCCGGGTACGGTGGTATCAAGCATTGCATGATACCTTCACCCAAACACGTGGTTGTCGAATATAACAAAGAAGGTGTGCTGGAAGACTGGTTATATGCCAAAGAGCAAAGCCCTCAAAGCATGTTGAAAATATTGGGTTATATCCGGTAACTGTTTGTTGATTTACTTAAGTATTTTAAGATGCCGGCAGCTGTTTTTTGCCGGCTCTTTTTATTTTCCAGCGTACAATCAGGTAGGCTATCAGGCCATATACCACAATCAGGCAGGATAGGTGCCATATTTCGCCCCTAACCTGTGATAAACCTCCGTGTTGAAAGAGCAGTATCTTATGTGCTTCCAGGAAAGGGGTGAGTGGCAATATACGGGCAAGCCACTGTATAGCTCCTGGCATGGATTGCAGTGGCCAGGAGTAGCCTCCAATGATAAAAGCCGGAGTGGCTAAGAGCATTAATACCTGTGTGGCTTTCAGAGCCCCGGGCAGTGCGGCGCTAACCATTATTCCCAGGAAGCTCGTGGCCATAATGAACAAGGATGTTGTGACCGTAAAAGGAAATAAAGGGGAGGGGATAGGTGCGTGGAAAATAAAATGAAAAAGATAGTAAATACCTAAAATAGGAATGGATAGTATCCAGAAAGGAAGTACTTTAACGAAAATTGCTGTGAAGGCAGACCGGGTGCGGGCCAGCAATTCTGATTGAAAGGTGTGTTGTTCGTATTCCCGTGCAAAGCTGACGGCAAGACCTAACAGCAGCACCTGTTGCAGCACAACAGCTAATACCCCGGGCCACATATAGGTGAAATAGTTGCCGGTCTCGTTAAACAGGCGTATATAGTTTACTTTAAACGGCTCGTATTGCGTGCTGGCTTCAGCATCGGATACGCCACGTTTCTTTAAGGACTGGATATTAATTCCGGCACTGAAAGTGCCCAATGTAGTCTGTACGCCCTGGGAGGCCATATTGGCCGTCAATAGATTTGTGGTATTAATATAGGTATTGATTTCGGGATATTTTTTTTGCAATATCGACGCTTCAAAGCGAGAAGGAATGATGATTGCCAACACCGCGCGCTGCCGGATCAACTCTTCCGAGGTGCCCACATTGTCATATTGTACTTTGATCACATTCAGCCGCTCATTATCGTTCAACATGTCTATCAGCTGATTGCTCAGGGGAGTATTATCCTGGTCTACGACCAGGACAGGCAAATTCTCTACCTTGCCCGATTGGTACACTGCTCCAAAGAGCAGGGCGTATACGACCGGTGCCAGCAAAAATACCGAAACAAGCGTGCTATCTTTAAAGAAGAGCGTAAATTCTCTTTTGAGTAACAGAAGGAAATTCTTCATAATTCTTTTTTATCGGATCCAGTGAATAAAGGCGCTATTGGAGCATAACTGTAGCATTGGTCAACAACGCTTCGGCGGCGCTATGGTCATCCGGTATAACTTTGAGTTCGTAAACGGCTTCTTCAATCTGGTAATCGGGGTAAGCAGCTGTAATGTCGGCGTACCGGGCCAACTGTTTGATGGTCAGGATATGGCCCTTTATTTGTTGTTGCTTGTAGGGAATGGTAATAGTAACAGCCTGTCCTTTTTGGTATTGCCCTACCTTGCTTTCCGGAACAGTGAACCGGAAATATGTGGTTTGGGGTTGATAGCCGTTGAATAGTGGAAATCCGGCCGTTGCCAGTTCACCTTCATGCAGGCTGATGGTTTCCAATTGCATATCATTTGTGGCAACCAGGTAACGTTCAGATAGGGCAACTTCCACTTCCTGGAGCACACCCAGGGCCTGCTCTGCCTGCCCTTGCGCGGCTACCTGCGTTTCGGGCCGGACGCCTTTCCGGGCTTCGTTCCACTCTGCATTTACGGCGTCTAATTGGGCTTTTGCGCCCTGGTATTTGGCTGTAGCTTCGTCAAATGCCTGGGGCGTCATCATACTGTCTGCAAACATGGCTTTTGCCCTTGCATAGGATTTGCGTGCAAATTCATATTGTTCTGTAATGCCCGCCTGTTTTGCTCCTAGCTGTTTTAGCTGATTGGCTGTAGCACCGTTAACGGCCATATCCCGCTGCGCTCCGGCAGCTTTTACCACACCCTTTGCCTGCGATAGTTTGGCCCGGGCTTCGGGCACATCCAGTAAGGCTAGGGTATCGCCTTTATGGATCATGTCGCCTTCTTTGACATATATTTCCAGTATGCGGCCGGTAACCTTGGGGGCAAAGGCCACCGTTTCTTTTTTTATTTTGCCCTCGCGGCTTTTAGGGCTGGGGGCCTTGCAGCTCAGGGTGGCGCAAACGACCGTCGCTGCAATAAAACAGGGAAACAGCTTATTCATTGATATTTGTTTTAAGATGTTTATTGTTGAAGGGCGGAAACAGACAAATCGCCGGTGGCTTTTAGCAGCTCTACGGAGCAGCGCCGCTGGTTAAAAACCGATTGATGATATGCCAATGAGGCGTTCTGATAATCGTTTTCTGCGTCGAGTAGGTCTGCTGTTTTGATCAAACCTGTTTTAAATTCCTTTCCGGCCTGGAGTAAAGCATTTTCAGCGATTTCCATTTCCTTTCTTTTGGCATCTATTTCTGCATTGGCATTCGCGTAATCTGTTGCCGCTTTGAGCCGGTATAATTGCAACTTTTCCATGGCTTCCTCTTTTTCGAGTTGCGCCTTGTGCATGGCAATCCGAGCGTGCTGCGTTGCTCTCTTTCCTTTTAAACCGTCGAAAATATCCCATTGCAGGCCAACGCCGATATTGAAATTGGGGGCGATCTCAATTTTGTCTGCTCTTAAATGTAACTTTTCGCCTGAAAGCGGCATCGTGGTCTTGCCGTAGATGTTTGACGAGAAAAAGTTGAAGTATCCCACAGAAGTACCGGCTTTAACTTTTGGTAACCACCAGGTCTGTGCAGCTTTCAATTGAAAGCCTCTTGCGGCTATCGAGGCTTCAAGTGCTGTTATTTCCGGGCGGTTTTCAACAGTTCCTGCCTGCTGGTCTTGTTCCCGCAGGGGTAACAGGATATGGCGAAGCAGGGCTAAACGCTCCGCCGGAAGGCCGGTGTACATAGCCATTTGATGCAGAAGCAGGTTACGCTGCCCTTCAAAAGACAGTTTTTTGGCGTTCAGCTGAGCACGGGCTACTTCTATTTTTTGCTTTTCATATTTGGTAATCAAACCGTAGGCAAATGCCTTGTCTGCCGTTTTACTGTTTACCTCCAGTCTTTTCTCGCTTTCGGCCAGTATAACCTCTACCTGTTGCAACAAAGCAAGCTGATCGTAAACCTTATATACCTCCGATATAATTTGTTGACGATCTTTTTCCCGTAAAGCGGTCTGGGCTTTTATTTTTTCTTTTACAGCCTGCTTTAAGGCGGGCACTTTACCTCCGGTGTACAATATTGCCGAAACGCCCAGATCAGCCTTTACCAGGTTGCCTGTACTGCTAAAGCCGCTGTGTAGTTCCGGTATAGTGACAGGCAGTGCGGAAAGCGTGGTGGCGGGAATTTCTATATTAACATTGTTGGCGAGGAAACCGTACTGGCCACTTACCGATGCATTGGGAAGATAAACTTCCTTAAGCTGTTGCAGTTCAATTTCTGCATCTTCAATATCAAGTGTTTGCCTTGCCAGACTGTGGTCTTTGTTTAAGGCGCTTTCCATTAGTTCTTCGAGAGTAGGCGCCTGGATTTGGGCATTCAGACAAACGGGAACCAGTAAAATGCAGAATAGTTGTATTATACTTAAGCTCCGTATCATTGCTTATGATTTTTAGTGAAAAATATAAGTGCAAAGTTGTTACGTTTTATCCGGCATTACTTTGATATAAATCAAAAAATGAACAGATAAATTAAATGTAAGTATATTGATTTTAAGAATAATAAACAACAAAATTTGTTTATTGTTTGGCGCGTATCCTGCTGAGTGTCTCCTGGGTCATGCCCAGATAGGTGGCAATATGCCCCAAGGCTACGCGTTGGATAATGTCTGGTTGGCTGTTGATTAAGGTATCATATCGTTGTTGTGCGGTATGAAACTGCAAGGCAACTATGCGGTCTGTAGCTTTCTGCAGAAAATAAAGTAAAATATGGCTTTTGATCTGCTCCAGTTCGGGAAAATC
>JBEBWN010000265.1:0-6013 GCA_040392235.1 Taibaiella helva
ATCTCTTTGCCGCGGATTTCATCCGCGGTTATGAACAGGTAAGAATACAGGCTTATTTAAAGGAGCATTTGTATCTTTTCTGATCATCTAACCTCGTATAGCGGATACTTTAACTACACTGGGGGATGCACCCAATTGAGTTTAACAGCAGACCCTATGTAATAACCTCTGACAGCAACACGAACTTATGTTGCTGTCAGAGGTTTATTAATGCTCAGGTACAATCCCCGGGTATTTCCCGTTCTCTCATCTGCGCTTAGGGTCGCATGATCTGAAACTTCGACGCCTGGATTAGAGCGCCTGATTTATCTGACAAATAAAGCATATAGGAGCCGTTGGGTAGATGCGCTACATCTACCGACCCTCTATTGGTAACAGTTGTTATCCACCGGCCATCAATACCATAAATAGCTACTGTTTCTACTTCCGCAGCATCTATATATAAGTTGTTTTGCTGCACAGGGTTCGGATATACCCGAATAGAAGAAGCCCGTTCACTTCCCGCAACAAAAAGATTATTAATCAGGTATTCATCTGAAGTATCGGCACAGTTCAGCTCATTGGTAACGATGACCGAATATTTACCATTTTCTGTAGCCCTGTAGTTACTTTGTGTAGCATTGGGTATAGGTAATGTGTTCAGGCGCCATTGATAACTGGCAAAAGAAGGTGCTACGCTTAACTGATCCTTTTCTACCTGTATAACAGGTTTATCCATTTCTACGACGGCAATAGATAATTGTATGATATCACTGGTATCTTCACAACGTACTAATTGTAGTTCCAGTGTGCCACTTGATCCTTCCGGGAACTGGAGCGAAAGCTCCTTTGTACCTTCACCCCCTGCAGACCAGCCTGCAGGTATATTCCAGATATATACTTCCGCAGCCACGTCGTCGTCTATAGTGTACCGGAAGGTTTTGCCGGCACATACCTCCGTTGGGCCGCTAATACCGGAACGGGGCGCGTCCGCAAAGCAAAACCGGCCTAGAATAGAAGAGAAGAATAATTCGCCGGGATAAGATACCTGGTGTGCACCCGGTGTAGCTATAGCTAAGCTATCTTTCGAGTTCGAGGTACCACTGAAATAAAGGTAGCCTTTTTGGTATGCTAGGGTCCTGATTTCCTCCAGATCGCCGGACCCGCCATAGTAAGTACCCCATTGTTTTTGCCCGTTCGAATCCCATCGTTGTACGAAAGCATCTGTAGAACCGCCTCCATAGGCAAGCTGAATACCATCAGCAGTTACAATGTTCTGCGTACTTCCGGTATAACCGCTTATCCATAAACGCCCTAAATCGTCTACAGTCATTCCTCCTTTCACCTGTTCCTGCTCTTCACCTCCCATATAGGTAGCCCAAACGCGGTTCCCCGCGGTATCCAGGCGCATCAGGCATACATCGGATGTCCCTCCATACACGCTATCCTGATAACTGCCCGCAGTAGCCATATATTGACGGCTGCGCGTTTCCGCAACCAGGTACACCCGGTAATCTTTGTCAGCAACAATCGCGGCACCTGAAGAAGAATAACCGTCATATTCATTTTCGCCCCCCCAGAAAGTGGCCCAACTCAATTTGCCTTCACCCGTAAATTTGGAAATAGTACCGCAATAAAGTTGTGTACCTGCAGGGCTGTTATGCTGCTTCTGGAAAGCATTAGCAGTAGCAAAGCCCGTTTTTGTGGTTGTTCCGGACTGCATATAAATACTACCTGCCGGGTCGGCCGCTATAGCCATAAGATCCGTTGCATTTTCGTCATGATAGGTTGACCATTCTACCTTCTTGCCTTCCAGGTCCATTTTAGTCAGAAAGGAGGCAGGCCCGTCCCCGGCAGCAACACTTGTTTTGTAACTGCCGGCCGTTGCGATACCGGTCTTACTATCCGTTATCCCGCCTATATAGATATAGCCTCCATGAATGGCCAGGGAAAATGCACGTTCCTTGCCTTCTCCACCTAAAAATGTTCCCCACCTGCGCTGTCCCGAAGGTGTAAACTGCATCAGGAAGCCGTCTTCATCGCCGCCGCCATAAGCGGTCTGATAGGCGCCGGTGGTCGTAATGCCATACGCGGGCTCGGGCGTGGTGGCAATTACCGTAATATTGCCCAGGCTGTCGATAGCTAAGGCGCCCGTAGTATGTCCGTTGGCAACAGGAACATCCCCTCCAAAATACGTACACCAATCCAGCTGACCCGACATCGTAAATTTAGCCAGGTAACCGCTCGATATATTATTGACCATTATTTGGTAAGCACCAGCTGTTGCTAAGTTCTGCGTAGCCAGAGCGTTGCCCCCAACATACATATTTCCCGCTTTGTCTAGCTTCATTCCTTCGCCGGTAACCCAGAAGCCAAATGCCTCGCCAAAAAATGTAGCCCAATCCACAGTGGGATCTATGGTTAGCTGACCCTTATAATCAGCTACGGAAAAACTAAGCACATCACCATTTAATGCATACCGTGAAGCAACAATTGTTCCATCCTGTTGATAGGACAGAGGCGCCGCCTCGGTAACTGCTCCCTGGTCAGAGGCCACAATAAGGTTGCCGGTTGCATCTAATGTTAATTGCCGGGCACCGGAATAACGAAGTTTAATATCAGCAACCCTGCCGCCGGGACGTACAACAAAATCGTATTTCAACTGATTATCCCTGGTATAAATAACCCAGTCGATATCGGGATAGATGTTTTCGTACACCATCTTATTGAATTCATAAGCCAGGATGCCCTCCGGCGCCGATTGTACATTATAGTACCAATAATATGTACTGCTCTTGTCCATTTTTTTAAGTGTTGCCTTCGGGTTATAATCGATAAGCTCCACATCTATTCGAGAAGCCACGGTGGTATAAGGTTCTGAATGGCTGGCATCCCCAGTCAACCGGGCCCGGCTTTCTGGCGCGACTCTCGTCCATTGGTAATGCAGGCCGCCTTTCCCTATAAATACCTGGAAACCATCCTGCCCTATACGCGCGTCGATATCCCGACGATATTGATTGTGCTGGTCATGAATTTGCCCTTTATTTTCCTGGAAAGCGAGTGTTCGGTTGTCGAACAAGCCCCTGGCTTGAACAGATGTAGCTCCGCCCCGGAACAAGAACGCAAAACACAATATAGTCAGCGTAAATTTATTCATATATTATTTATTTAAGTAGTTTATACATTCAGGAGTAATAATATGCCAAAGTCTGTTTTGCAGCGCTATAGCGTTCCAGTACATCAAATTATATGCTTATAGCAAAACCTTGTTCCCTACCAGCTCCCCATGACCCTGCAAACATAACCGCTAAAACATAACGGAATATCAGTAAGGTTACTCATTTTACCAGTACCGCAGCGGTAGGCTGGACGATAACTTGTTATTCCTCTAACGGAAAACCGGTTTAGGAAAAATGTTTATCTTCATCACCAGATAAAAGCATTATAATTCGTAACATTTGTGCATGCTGGCTGGTAAACGCTTTTTAATTTTTGCCCACACTATCGCTTTCCTGCTGGTATCTGCCTTTTGTCCCGGACAGGTTAGCCATCCCGAGTGGAGATCCGGAAAAAATAAACCCGGCACTGTTCGGGAACTTATTGACCTATCCCGGCAGCAGGAGTTACGGCAACAGGGCGACAGGGCCGTACACACCCTGCTATCGGCCCTGCAATTATGCAGCAGCACCGGAAATGAAAAAGGAGCAGATACGGTACTAAAGATATTGGAACAGTATAACCAGGCTTCCGGGAATCATTCCTACATGGATACACAAAGCATTAAACGTGTTATTACCAGCCTTCAGTCCTTTCCGCAAAAAAAATTTTGGCAAGCCCGCTATTATTATATGCTGGCATCGCACTATAATGGGAACAGCCATTACATAAAGCGGTTGATACTGTTGGATAAAGCCCTGAATATATTGACCCCGGAAAAAAGCAGGTACGCGCTCGAGCTTAGGGGTAAAATATACACTTATCAGTATAACACATGGGTAGAATTATCGGATAAAGTCAAGGCCCTGGAATCCATACGCAAAGCAGAGCGTATAGCCGAACAGACGCAGGATGTGCATCTGCAAATGAATTTACTACAATTTAAAGGTATCCTCTTTTTCAAAAACAAAGCGTACGACTCCGCTCAATATTACCTTTCGGCTTCATACCACATGCTCCGGGCGTATCCTCATAAACACCCGGAGCACTGCCGCTGTAAATTTTATACAGTAAGCAACCTGGCGCTCACGCTACTCAAAAACCAGGAGCCTGATAAGGCCCTGAGCCTGATAATGGAAGAAAAGGATGCCCTGGACAAAGAAAACCGGGGAGCAGAAAAAAAACAATCTGGCCGGGAAGCCCCAGACAACCGCGAGGTGTACCTGGATTATTTGCGGGCATATGCCCATTTTGAAAAGAAAAATTACCGGCAAACAGAAGCCATCCTGTTACCCTTACAACAACTTGCAGAAGAGGAAGCCCCTACCGATAACAGCCTGTACATTAACATCCAGGAACTATTGTCAATGCTCTATGATTCAACGGGACGGTACCGCGAGGCCTACGTACATAAAGCCCGGGTGGCCCAATGGGCAGACAACAACAATAGGGCCGAAGAGAAAACCCAGGTAATCAATATGTATTACGAACTGGAAAAAGAAAAAGCCCTGGCTGGGAAAAAGGAAGTGATTGCACAGCAAAAACGGCAGATCAGGGAAAAAAACCAGCTGATTGCCGGCTCACTGGCCGGAGCCCTTCTGCTGGGCACCTCGCTGCTGGCCGTGTACCGTAGCAGCCGGCATAAGCGAAAATTGCAGGCCGCATCGTTGGCCAACCTGCAACAGCAACAGGAGATTACCCAATTACAGGCCCGGATCGAGGGCGAAGAACAGGAGCGGAGCCGCATTGCGCGCGAGCTGCACGACGGTATTGTTAGTCAATTGCTTTCGCTGAAGCTAAACGTAAATGCCCTGCAAAACAAGACCGGGCAATCTATTGAACCTTATGAACTGAACGAAGTCGCCCTGCAACTCCGTGAAGCTACGGAAGACCTCCGGCATACCGCCCATAACCTGATGCCGGAACTGTTGCTGCAACGGGGACTGGTATTGTCTTTAGCCACTTTGTGCGAGAAGGTGGCCAAAAGTACACAACTGGAAATTGACTTCCAGGCGCTGGGGCAAATACCCAGGCTGGCACAGGAAGCAGAACTGGCATTGTACCGGATGGTCCAGGAGTTAATTCAAAATGCGCTAAAACATGCCGAAGCCAGTCAAATTCTGGTACAGTTGGGCTATATGGACGAGTTGTTAAGCATTACCGTAGAAGACAATGGAAAAGGTATTCCGCCCATGGCAGTACAGCCCGGAAGCGAAGGCGCCGGGCTACGAAACCTCAGGCGCCGCGTTCAGTTATTCAATGGTCACCTGGATATACAAAGCAAGCAGGGTAAGAAAACAACAGTCTACCTGGAGTTCCCCTTAAAAGATCTGGCATGATTTAAAGGACGAATGCATCAGAACCTATTTCTAAAACCGTGGTAGCTAAAGACGGGCAGATAATTCCGGACAGAAGATAGTTCTTTTAAGCGACAACAAGCGTTCTTGAAAATAGTGCCACAGGTGCGGATGAGGGATTTAGCGGCCAGGAACCCCTCCTGCCTTAGTTTGCGTTCTCAACGTCATAGCGAGTGTTGCATTTTTGGCCAGCCCCAAAATTGAAGCTGGTATTGAACAAGTTATAATACTTGTCATGGGTAGCATGAAGCCGCCTCCGTCCCAATGGTCTGCGTAGGCCTTAGGATGTCCCGCCCAACCAACGCGTCTTGCCGACCGCAGTGGAGGCATCCCCTAAGCATGTGTAGAATGCTTACTGCTACCACATTGTAGCAAAGGCAGGAGCCCGGCAAGACCAGGCGGGATATCTCCAAGCGTTTTCCCCTCCGCTACAAACAGCAAAAGCTCCGGTCCATAGGACGTGGGAGTAAAAGAAAGTAGCACAACGACCACCAAGCTGCCAAAGCGCCTAGAAAGTACTG
>JBEBWN010000266.1:0-6012 GCA_040392235.1 Taibaiella helva
GGCCCCTCTGCAATAGAAAGATTAATATTGATCAATAACACGGCAAAGGTTGCCAAAGATATTATCGATCTCACCAATACCATTTACAACCGTTAACTTACCCTGGGCCTCGTAATACGGTAAAACATGTACCGTTTTATTAAAGTATTCTTCAATTCTTTTTACCAGCTTTTCAGCAGCATCGTCTGCCCTGTTGCTTACTTTTTGACGTTCTGCAATACGTTTTTTAAGTTCATCTTCGGAAACATCCAATGCGATCACGCCATTTATCCTGGCATCTCTTCCTTCAAGAAAACGGTCCAGGGCTTCAGCTTGTGCCACTGTCCGGGGAAAACCGTCGAAAATAAACCCTTTGGCAGCTGGATTCTTTACTATCTCTTCTTCCAGCATGGCAATAGTAATAGCGTCAGGAACCAATTCGCCATTTGCAATCAACGCATTTACCTTCTTTCCCAGCTCTGTTTGTTGTTGAATATGCATTCTGAAAATATCCCCGGTAGAGATATGAACCAACTGATATTTATCAATTAATTTTTGAGACTGAGTACCCTTACCTGCCCCCGGAGGACCAAACAGTATTAAATTGAACATAAGCTTTGATTTTTATAGCGTGGGCAAAAATAAGAAATGCTCAACAAACATAATAATTCACATTCAATTGTTTATTAATAATGCCCTTATTTCATCCTGTACGGCGTTTCCTTTATCGCGGGTGTACCAGGTATGCATTTCCCGCTCAAAATCCTCGAAGGGTAAGGGCGTTGCGGCATTTTTCCACTCGTTAAATAATATTTGTGCAGCCTGGGGTCTTGGTCCCCATTTCAATTTTTGAATGCCTTCTTTGGAAAAAGCAACCAGTATAGGAATACTCCTGGACACTCCGTTGGTAAGGTACTGATCCATAATCCCGGGATTGTCGTCGCGCAATACGATATGCAAACGGATATTTCCGGCTGAGGCTTCTGCCATTTTAGCCAATACAGGCAGATTTTGGGCGCTGTCGCCACACCAGGCTTCCGTAATCACCCACCAATCCTGTACCGGTTGAACGGATAAAAGATCTCGGATATCAGGTCTTAATGAAAAAGTCTTCTCCCAGCGATGCATACGCTGCAGATTGAGTTTGGTATAAAAAAGCAGGTCTTCATTCTGAACCTGACCGGTGGTTTTTCCTTCGGCCAATAATTGTTCTGCATGTTGTACAAATGCTTCGTAAGAAAAGTAGACTCCCGCAGTCTCAAAAATATTATTCATTGTATTCTAAATTATTGTATGATTAAAACCCGAATTATTTTCCTTGCCTATCTGCGTACGAATAATTGCTCCTTTATTTCTGGTCCGGCTTTCCGCATATCTCCGGGTAGCATTCCTTCCAGGGAAACATTGCCTATACGATGTCTGATTAACCGGAGCGTTGGTAATCCCACGGCCGCTGTCATTTTTCGTACCTGCCGGTTCTTTCCTTCCGTTATGCATAGTGATAACCATGAGGTCGGTATGTTTTTACGAAAGCGTATGGGAGGATTACGTTGTGGCACATCGGGCTCCTTGGTCATAATAACCGCTTTAGCTTTCCTGCTGCGATAAGGTTTGCCCTCAATGTTTATTATTACACCGTCTGCTAGTTTCCGCGTAGCCTCAGGTTCTGCAGTACCCTCAACCTGTACCCAGTATTCCCGTTCGTGCACAAACATGGGGTACAGGAGACGATGTGTTAGCTGCTTATCATTTGTGAGTAATAATAAACCTTCACTATCGTAATCCAATCTCCCCACCGGATATACATCTTTTTTCAGGTGAGGAAAAAAAGACCCAAGTACTTTTTTATCTCCTTCGGGAGAAAAACGGGACAGCACCTGGAAGGGTTTGTAAAAAATATAGTATTCGAAAGGACTATGCATAGTTTCATTATCTATCTTAAAATCGCTCTCATAAAGACTTTCATACTTATTTAAAAAAAAAAGCCCGACAATTTTGTTGCCGGGACTTTTATAAGGAGGGGTTAGTAAGTACAAATAGTTATACAATATTAATAAGTATTTTCTTGTTTGAAAAATTTTTTCAAAAAAAATATTCACAAAAGAAAATGATTTGTGGATAACCTCTTTTCGTCAGGAAGATTTTTTATCAGGAATTGATCTAAATCAAGACAAAAAAACAAGAGATAAACCCGGCTATACTGTTTCTTTTTTATAAAGAAAATATTGTGCTTATTAATGCTGCTGTTATGATCAATGGCCGTATAGCAGTATCTTTGCGGTCATACAAAAATATATCTATGCAATTCGAAAAGCCTGTTTCTGCAATTTGGATAGCTGAGTTTATCAGCGCCAATATAATAGGAGATAAAGAACAATACGCAACAGGAATAAATGAAATTCACAAAGTAAAGCCGGGTGATATTTCTTTTGTCGATTTTGAAAAATACTACGACAAATGTCTTCATTCGGCAGCAACATTCATTATTATAGACAAGGAGGTAAATGCACCGGAAGGAAAAATTCTTTTGGTTTGTGCTGACCCTTTTTCCGCTTATGTGAAACTGGTTCGTCATTTTCGCCCCTTCCAGCCATCTGAGAAGCATATAAGTGATACAGCATTGATTGGCGGAGGAACCCAAATCCAGCCTGGTGTATTTATCGGCAATCATGTGTCCATCGGACGCAATTGCATCATTCATCCGAATGTTACGATATACGATCATACCGTAATTGGCGATCATGTTATCATACAGGCAGGCGCTGTTATAGGTGCAGACGCTTTTTATTATAAACGGCGCAAGAACCAGGAATTCCAATACGATAAATTGGAAAGCTGTGGCAGGGTCATAATAGAAGATTATGTGGAAATAGGGGCAGGTTCAACTATAGACAAGGGAGTAAGTGGAGATACGATTATTGGCGAAGGAACTAAGATGGATAATCAGGTACATATTGGACACGGCGCTGTTATAGGACGTAATTGTTTGATTGCCGCACAAGTCGGCATTGGTGGAAAGGCTGTTATCGAAGATGAAGTTATTCTTTGGGGCCAGGTGGGTGTTAGTAAGGATCTTACTATCGGAAAAGGTGCCATCGTTTATGCCCAAAGTGGCGTTGCTTCTTCTATCGAAGGCGCTAAAACATATTTTGGTTCACCTGTGGACGAGGCGAAGGGTAAGATGAGAGAATTGAATTGGATAAAACGTATTCCCGAAATATGGGAACGTATAAAAGGACTGTAACCTACCTGATGATGTGTTTCCTGCTCTTTTAAAGCAATGCAGATTATATAATTTTCTTCCGGGGTATAGAAAACGATATTATACCTCGGGGTTCCATTCAACGGCTGTATCTTTCATTATCACGAAAATTCCAGTTGACCTCCCTGGGATACTTTCTGCTGATCTCTTCATTTTTATCGTGCAATGGTGCAAAGCCGGTTATCATTTTAAGCAGTTGAAAAACGAGGATCAGTAATATAAAGAAAGCGTAAAACGGAATCTTTCTTCTACTACGCTTCGTGTAAACGTGATTATACGCCCTGGTATCCGGGGGAGTCGTGTCCTCTACATATTCATATCGGGGCAGTTCGCCCAGTACCATTTGCCGGTAAAGCAGATCATATTCTCCTTTTTTTATGGGCTGAGACAGGATTTCATAGGCTGCTGTTATCTCCTGGAATTTGTCTTTGTATTCTGCGGGCTGGTCTTCGGGGTGCCTGTCCGGATGATATTGCAGTGCCATTGCCCTGTAAGCCTTTTTTATCTCATCAGCAGAGGCGCCAAAAGTAATATTTAAAATAGCATAGTAGTCTGTGAAGTTGGGCAACAACATGTATTACAGTATTATTTGACATCCAGGCTTTAAATCCCGGAAACAGGAAAATTTTTGTTGCGCAAATGTATATAAGTCGTAGTCAGCTAACAATAAGAATTAGTGATAACCTTATTCTGTTATGGAGCGCCAAAAACATACCTTATTACCTTGTGCTCTTCCTATTGGTAACGGCTTTTAACTTGACGAGCGAATTTTAACAATGATAGACCTCTTGCATGGGCTAAGGACGGCAAAGCGCCCTGCAAGAGATTGATTATCATTTAAAATAACTTGACAAGAGTATTTTCCAGCCAAAAGAATGAAAAAAATGTCCATGCAATATCCCTATCAATTTTTATCATTCTCTTATTCGATTCAGCTATTGCTGCAATATTACATTACCCTTACCTTTGTTCTTTAATTGTAAAATTTAAATAAAAATAAAATGGCAGCAGTATTCACCGATGCGAATTTTGATACCGAAGTTCTGCAATCTGCAAATTTGTCTGTAGTTGACTTCTGGGCTCCCTGGTGTGGTCCTTGTATTGCTTTAGGCCCAACTATCGATGCTTTATCAAAAGAATACGAAGGTAAAGTTAACGTCGGAAAGGTTAATGTGGATGAAAATCCTAATTTATCTGTTAATTATGGTGTAACCAGTATTCCTTGCGTACTGTTTATTAAAAATGGTCAGGTTGTGGATAAGCAAGTTGGCGCTGCTCCTAAATCTGCTTTCGAGAAGAAAATCCAGCAACATATTTAACTTAAGGGTTTGCCTTAGTGGCAAGAAGTATTCCCCGGGTGAGCCCGGGGAATACTTCTTTATAACAGATACTGCATGTGTTGCTTTAGTGTGCTAATCCCAACATAAGGGCTTTTTTTACCAGGAGGGCTGTATTCCCCACCTCCAGTTTAAGCATGATACTGGCCCGGTAGTTAACCACCGTGTTGACACTCAAAAATAGCTGTTCTGCTATCTGGGGGCAGGTATTGCCATTCACAAGCAATTGCAAAATCTCATTTTCCCGTTGTGTGAGCGTAGAACGGGAAGTTGTTCTTTTGAGCACACGGTTAGCGGTGTATTCCATTTTGGCCTTTAGAACGGTATCCATAAAAAAATCTCCGTTGTAAATGCATTCTATCGCCAGAATCAGGTCCTTTTCCTCCGCTGTCTTTAAAATGTATCCTTGTACGCCGTGGCGGAGCATATTTTCCACATACAAAGTGCTGTCAAAATTGGTAAGCGTTAGTATTTTCAATTGCGGATACTTTTTGAGCACAAGTGGCGCCAGTTGATCACCGGTTTGATCGGGTAATTGTATATCCAGTAATAATACGTCCGGAACTTGCCGTTCCAGCCCTTCTAACAAGGCGGCTCCAGAGCTGTAAGTTGCCAATAGCGCTATAGAAGGATAACGCCGGAGCATATTTTCCATCCCGTTTATCACCAGGGGGTGGTCATCTACAATAGCTATATTGATCTTCTTTACATCCTTTTCCATACAGAAAAATATGATTGTTATAAAGCGTGCTTATCGGGCACCTAACCCAGCTCCTGCACCGCTTCAATGGGAAAGGTAATAAAAATGGTTGTATTCCGGCCCTTAGCCGACATAATAGAAATATCTCCTCTTAATGCTGCGACGCGAAACTCAAGATTCTTCAGGCCGAATCCGTTATGATGTTCCCCAACATCAAATCCGATACCATTGTCTTCTACCGTAATGCTAAGCTGTTCACCATCATTGCGTAACAGCACGGCCATGTAACTTGCCTGCGCATGCTTTACGCCGTTTTGGATCAATTCTTGCACCATGCGATATAGAAGCAGCTCCCAGGATTTAGACAACTTAAAATCGCCCTGGAACTCCAGTGATATATCCATCTTACTGCCTGCGCTTATTTCATCGCAGTAAATACTTAAAGCCTCTTCCACCCCTACTCTGACCAGCACATCGGGCATCAGATTCTGTACCGTTCTCCGTACCTCAGATGCTATGTTTTGCAACATTATCATCACTTCCTCGACCTTTTGCAAATAAGGCGCTTTTTCATATTCTTCCTTTATCGAGCCCAGGTTGAGCTTGGCAGAGACCAACATACCGCCAATACCGTCGTGTAATTCCCGCGCAATACGTGCCCGTTCCTGTTCCTCTCCTTTCATTATATCGTTCAATTGCTTGATCTTCTCCCGTTGTTGCCTGTCTTTATGATA
>JBEBWN010000267.1:0-6004 GCA_040392235.1 Taibaiella helva
AACAGGGTGTAGCTATGGAGTATTACCAGAGACTACCAGCTGCCTCCGGCACCGCCACCACCTGTACTTCCTCCGCCAAAGCCACCAAAACCTCCGCCGCCACTCCAGCCGCCACCACCTGAACCTCCGGAACGCCAGCCACCTCCACCGCCACCCAAGAGACTTCCAAGGATAGCCCCTGTCATAAAATCACTACCTCTTCTGCTCATGTAATTTCCACCACCTTTTCCGCCACCACCTAAAGCAATTATAATTATAATGACAATTACTATAAGTATTACGGCGAGAGCCGGTATACCAGACCCCTTGCCTTCTCCAGGCGCGTCCTCTCGTGTATACTCCCCTTTTGTAGCAGCAATAATCGCCGTTGCTGCATTTTTAAATCCCAGGAAGTAATTTCCTGCTTTAAATTGGGGCACCATTTCGTTTCGAACAATACGGCCCGTTAATGCGTCCGTTAATGCGCCTTCCATACCCAGGCCAGTCGTGATCCACATCTTCCGGCTTTCAGAAGCGGCAAAAATCAGCACTCCATTATTCTTGCCTTTCTGTCCTATGCCCCATTTATTAAATAATTCTATAGCAAACTCTGCCACATCATGGTCGCCGAGGTTCTTGATGGTAACAATAGTAATCTGCGAAGATGTCGTCTGATCGAAATTCACCAGCAATGCTTCCAGCTCCTCCTGTTGGGTAGGTGTCATCATGCCAGCCATATCGTTTACCAGGCGTGGCGGATTAGGTCTTGGAGGAAGATCGTTGTCTATACCGGCAAAGCAAAGCGCACTTAAGCTCATCAATAAAAAGAGCAATACGTAACCTAAGTGGCTTCTGGTCAGGAATGATTTCATAATCATTATTCAAATAAATTTATGCCCGTTGCTACAGCGCAAAGTATACCGCGCCGATAAGCAAGGGAACATATTATATATTAATGCCCGAATACAATATCATCCGGAAGTTCATTTTTATCTGTTGCGGAATTATAAGGAAAGTGCTGAGACAGGGCCGTTCCAATATCTTTTGCACAAGCAGCAATGCCAGCTGCTACTTCGCCTTGCCGGAAATGGCTTCGCATGATCTCCAGTTCATACAACCAATACTGGTCACCTCCTGTCTTTTTATAAATACCGTCATCGCCATACAACGCTAATTGCTTATCTGTTAAAGCTACATATATAAGTACAGCGTTATGATGTGCCGTACGATCCATCTTCAGTTTAAAGAAAACTTCTCTTGCCCTGTCCATTGGATCAACGTAAGTACAACGGGGCTCAATAAAAACCCTGATTTCACCTGAAGTATTACGCTCTGCTTCTTTTATTGCCGCTACAATTGTCTGCTGATCCGCTTCAGAGAGCAATGCTTTTCTCTTTTTTGAGAATAGTCCGAACATAAGTAAAAGATTGAGATTCGTTCAAAAAAGGGAAAATGGTGATGAATTTGCTTCTACCACACCGGTTTATTCTATTGATAACAACCGGCGTCATGCATTTTATTTAAAAGAACCCACTTCTTTCTGGCTGGTATATGCCTTGCCAGAAAGAAATGGAATAGTTGCTCTGGTTAGATGTTACACCTTCAGACTTAGAATTCTACTTTGGGTGCCTTCTGTGCAGCTGCATCTGCTTCGAAAGTGGGACGCTCTTTAAAGCCCATAGAACTGGCTACTAAATTTGTAGGAAAGTTGGTTACTTTAGTATTGTACGTTTGCACAGCGTCATTATAATACTTCCGTGTTGTAGCAATCCTGTTCTCTGTACCTTCTATCTGATCCTGTAAAGCAAGGAAGTTTTGATTTACTTTCAAATCGGGGTAGGCTTCCGATACCACCATTAACCTGCCGAGAGCCTGGCTTAGCTGGCCCTGTGCAGCCTGGAACTCCTGCAACTTTTCGGGCGTCAGGTTATCCGGATTTACAGTGATTTGTGTAGCCTTTGCCCGCGCTTCTATAACTGCAGTCAGCGTACTTTCTTCGTGCTTAGCTGCTCCTTTTACTGTTGCCACGAGGTTATCGATCAGGTCGGCCCTGCGTTGATACTGATTTTGGACATCAGCCCACTTCGCCTTTACGTCCTGGTAAGAAGCATTCAACCCGTTCTGGAAACTTTTATAGGCGCTGCAACCCCCAATAAGTACAACGGCCAGTACTACCAATGTAATGAGAAGTCCTTTTTTCATATAGCTTTCTTTTTTGTGTGTTTATAATGAACGTCAAAGTTAACGGAACTCCCGTTAAAAACGGGTACCCAATATTTTATATAAAATCAATTTTAGTTACGGCTATCCACGCCCCAATATAGTTTTTGCCGGATGGTCTTTAGAAAGTTATGCTCATCCAAGCGCACCAAGGAGATAGTAAAATCTTCCTTTTTAATGGCCAGTTGTACGTCCCTTGTAATGGTTTCTACGCGGGAATCCAGCGTACATAAAAAAGTATCCGTCCTGCCATCCAATTCAAATGAGATCACATTATTGTCTGGTACTACGATAGGCCTTATATTCAGATTATGCGGGGCAACCGGGGTGATAACAAAGCTGGAGGCTTGGGGGAAAACCAAAGGACCGCTGCAACTGAGGGAATAACCCGTACTGCCGGTAGGAGTAGATACAATGAGTCCGTCTGCCCAGTAAGTATTCAGGAACTCTCCATTCAGATAAGTGTGGATTTTTATCATCGACGAGGAGTCTTTCCGGTGTAAGGTAAATTCGTTTAATGCAAACGGGCTCTCCCCAAACAACGGGATATTCGAATCCAAGCGCACTAATGTACGCCGGTCTATGGTATACGAGCCTTTGATCAACGCTTTTAATGCCGTGTCGATTTCATTTTCGGGAATGGCGGCTAAAAATCCCAGGCGCCCTAAGTTAATACCAATGATAGGGATATTTGTATCGCCAATAAAACATACTGCATCCAACATTGTACCATCACCTCCTAAACTGATCATAAAGTTGGTATTACGATTCAGATCCCTATACCCGGTAAACAGCAAAGGTTCCTGTTCGAAATGCACATAAGGCAACATACGCTCGTAAAAATCACGGTATACTGTTATCTTTATGTGATTTTCTTTCAGAATTTGAAAGGTATGTTGTAAAGTCGGGATATCTGCTTCTTCAAACACCCGGTTATATAAAGCAATAAGCATTTTGTATGTTTTTTCAGAAGGTCAATGCATTCCCGGGCCTGATAATTCAAAAACGAGTACACTATTCACCATTTCTATGTAAATATAGCGCTTTTTCGCTCCTGTGATTGATCGTGTACTCAACCCTGAGTTTAATATCATAAAGTGTAACAATATCTATACCCAATCCTGCACTATACAATGCCCGGTTATACAATTTATCGTTCACCGGGTACTTGTTGTAGCCGGCTCCTAAATCCCCATACAGTTTTCCATATACGCGAACTGGTATCATTTCAAAAAAACGGACAGGCGAATGAATTCTGACATTAAGTAATTCCCGTTTAACGGTGGCACGTGCAATACCAAACGACGATCCGTCTATTACATAGTATTCATACCCTCGTATATAATTATAGTCGTAGCCCAGGTTAGCACGAAAAATATAGGGTTGCTGCTGGGGGAAAGACACTTTTGCTCTAAATATAAAGGCTGCATACCATTTTGAAGCTGGGTTTATATAATGATCATACTGGGCCTGAAGCGTTGTTTGCCACTGAAGGCCGGCTACAGCCAGTTTTTGCTCCCATACACCAATGAATCGTTTTCCCTTCAATGGATAATTCCAGTTGTCCACTCCGTTATGTTCCAGCCGGTATCTTAAGGCCAAAACATTTTGCTGGCTCCGGTTAACACCGATATAGTCGGCGTTGAGCTGCCTGATCGTATCGCTGATCCAATAGTGGTGATAGGAAAATTCGATCAGGTGTACATTGGCATAAGCGGGCCTATACGTATACCAAAGGGCAATATCTGTTCTCCGTTGCATAAAATTGTCGTCGCTACGCAGAAACTTTAGTTTATTACTATCCGACATATAGGCTATTTCCCGGTTCTGCAAGCCAAATACCGATACGCCGTAGCCATGTTTATGTGCTTTATCTACAAAGGGCCTGCTATAGGAAATACCTATTTTCTGTGTATAACCAGCCTGGCCCGTCACACTAATCACTTCCCTGTTTCCCCTGAAATTATTATGTGTAAGCGTTACACCTAAATTGATCCGGCGGAGATCGCGATGTTGTTCCGTCCACCAAACATTAAAGTTACGGTCTGCAAACTCAAAATTTCCCTCTGGCATTATCGGGAACCGGTCCAGGACAACAATATACATTTCCACAGAATCTTTTGCCGCGGGTACGAGCTCAACCCGTACATCACTGAACAGGCCGAGATTTAGCAAACGCAACCTGTTCTGCTCAGCAAGGGAGGATAACTTTTCAGAGGGTAGACAATTGCCTTCTTTAACATTTAACTCTCGCAGAACAATGACATCCTTAGTTTTTCTGCGTCCATCAATGTGTATTGATTTCAAAAAAAAACAGTTTATTGCATTACTGTCGACCGCGGCCTGTTGGGCTAAGACGGGTAAGCAGGTTACAATAAAAAAGGAAATCAGTAACAGGCGCAAAATACCATTGATGTTTTTAGACGCGCAAAGATAGGACTTTGAAAACAAGAGTTCTGCGTAGCCTGTATGCATTAAACACCAACTAGCAGACTAGCTGCAATATGTTAAAATTACTTTTCTTCCAACCGGAAGATTAATTTCGTGTTATGGTATTTTTAAAACAGATTAAACTGCCCAGGTAATGTAATAACCTTTTAAACTGATGCGCATGAAATCTTTGGACCAAATAAAACAGGAATATGCTATAGCCCACAAATTTGCCAATTGGAATCATTTTTGCCAACTGGCGAACGAGCAGAAACTTATTAAGGCGATTGATGATATTGCCTTAACCTATGCTAACAACCGGTTTTTTCTCCGTACAGGTGATGAACCGGTAGAGCCGCTTCAGGCGATAGTGGCACAGAGTTATGCAAACTAATGCCGATATTCTTCATTATAAGAAGCTATACCGGGAAAAACAGGGTGCCGGGGGGGATTAATTGGGAAAGGAAAAATAAAAATAAATTTAATGACTTTTGATAAAATGTGTATGCTTTCCCTTATCTTCGCGCTTTATTAATTTCTTATTTATTACAAAATGCAAGAAGGTAAAGTAAAGTTCTTCAACGAAACCAAAGGTTTCGGTTTCATTACACCATCAAATGGCGGCGCTGATCTTTTCGTTCACGTCACTGGGCTTATTGACGAAATCCGCGAAGGCGATACTGTTTCTTTTACTACAAAAGATGGCCCTAAAGGTCTGAATGCAGTAGAAGTAAAAGTGATCTAATTTTCTGTATAAAGGCTTAAAAAGCTACTCCTAAAGGAGTAGCTTTTTTTGTGTATTGACAATAGCGGTTGTTGATTTCTGCTTACTGGCTGCCTTCTGCACTTTTTTATGACGAAATACTTATCTTGCTTGCTTAAAAATTGATAATCACCAATGCCACGTATTTGTGTTTTTCCCGGATCTTTCGATCCTATTACCCTTGGTCACGTAGATGTAATACGGAGAGCGGCGCCTCTTTTTGACCGTTTGGTAATCGGCATAGGAGTTAACTCTAATAAGCAACCCATGTTTGACTTGTCGAAACGGTTGCAGTGGATCAGCGAGATTTTCCGGGATCAGGACCATATTGAAGCCACTTCTTATGAGGGGCTTACAGTTAATTTTTGCAACAAAGTCGGGGCCCGGTATATATTAAGGGGGGTACGTTATGTAAGTGATTTCGAATATGAAAAGGGAATTGCCGATATGAACAGGATGTTGGAAGGCCATATTGAAACATTATTTCTACCCTGCTCTCCTGAGTATTCTACCATATCCTCTACCCTGGTACGCGATGTTATCAGAAATGGAGGTGACGTGAGCCGGTTTATCCCGGGAGAGGTAAAATGGTAGATTCAGGTTGCCTGTTAC